>CBDTZF010000015.1:0-16641 GCA_965364825.1 uncultured Rhodocyclaceae bacterium
GCGCATCGAGCTTGAGTTCGGTCAGACCGAGTTCCAGCGTGAACCGTTCGCCACTAGACCGTTGCCCGGTCACCTGCCGCGTTTTGCCGACGATCTTGCGTGCCGCGGCGCTCAGGTCTTCGCTGGCCGTGCCGACGCAGCTTCCAATGTCGTCGGGCGGTAGCAGCACGCTCACGTTCTTTCCGGTCAAGCCGCCATCGGCGTAACCGAACATGCGGCAAGCGGCCGGATTGGCCGACTGGATGATGCCGTTTTCGTCGCTGGTGACGATGCCGTCGATGACCGCATTGGAAATCGCCTGCACGCGACCGAGCAATTCGCGCTGGCCGCGCTCCATCGTCAGAAGACGCTCAACCACGCGCATCTTGGCGGCGAACACCACGAACGAGATCGGCTTGACGAGATAGTCGTCGGCGCCGGCGTCAAGACCGGCGACCAGATCGTCGTCGGTGTTCAGCGCCGACATGATGACGATCGGCGTCCATGCACCGTTGTGCATATTGCGGATGCGCCGGGTGGCTTCGAAGCCGTCCATGCCGGGCATCATGAGGTCCATCAACACCATGTCCGGCCGCTGGCGCGCGAACGCGTCGAGCGCTTCCTGCCCGTCAACGGCGCAGGTCACGGCGTAGCCGAGTTTTTGCAGGAACACCTGCATCATGCTGCGGTTGGCGGCCGTGTCATCGACGACGAGGACGGTATATGGTTTGGGTGACATCGTTTCGCGGGGTCTCTTTTGCGAATCAGGTTCCATCTTGACGGAATTTGCGCCGGAACCTTCAGTCGCTGTATCACATGTTTTCATGATGAATGTATCCAATCCCGTTTGATCGGCGGTCGAACGAGAACAGAGCCTACGGTCGCCGCACCGTGGCGCGCACGCGATTGCCCTTGCCAAGATACTCAAGCTGATGAAACGCGAGCTGGCGTGACAGCGCGATGCCGCGGCCGTTGGGCGCAAACGCGCGCTCGGGGGCCAGTTCGAGGTAGCTCCTCCAATCGAAACCGTCGCCTTCGTCTTCGACCGTAAACACCCACGCCTCGGGCTGCGCGGTGATGGTGAGGTGCGCGCGCCGCTCGCGATATTCGGGCTGCGCGAGCCGCTGACGCACTTCCAGTTCCCAGGTGCCGGCCTCGCGCAGCCGGGTCTTTTCCAAAAAACGTATACCCAGATTGCCGTGCTCGACGGCGTTGACGAGCAGTTCGGAGAGTCCGAGCACGACGATCTCCGGCTCGTCGCAGACCGACGCGGCGAGCGCGGCGAGCACCTGTGCGTCGTCGAGCGTACGGAACGAGAAGCGTCCCTCTTCGAGCGTGCGCAGCGCATCGGCATGCGCGCTGAGGCGTTGTGCCAGTTGCTTGCGTTGGGCGAGGTCGTCGAGTGCGGCGCGCACGATGGTCTGCAGGCTTTCGGGCGCGAACGGTTTGGTGAGGTAATAGGTCGCTCCGCAGGCCAGCCCTTCGCTCACCTGATCGGGTGAGGCTGCCGCCGTCTGCATGATGACGGGAATCGCACACAGCCGCGGATCGGCCTTGATGCGGCGCAGCAGGGCAAGCCCGTCGAGACCCGGCATCATGCGATCGAGCACCACCAGATCGAACGGCGTGTCGTTGGCGTCGAGCCGCGCCCAAGCCGCCTCGCCGCTATCTTCGGTGTCGAGGATGTAACCGGCGTCGGCCAGAAAATCGCCAATAATGTCGAGGTTGAAGGGCTCGTCATCGACGACGAGGATGCGTGCATTCATAAGAAAAATACCGTTTGTGTCTGCAGACCCGTGCGATCGGGCAGGAGCGTCGAATTCATGACTTATGACTCCGTTGGCGAGCGGCGCGCGGGGCCGGGGTGTGCGCGGCGGGAATGATGGTGGTCAGCCGCGCGCCGCCTTCGGGTGGCGATTCAGCACGAATAATGCCGTGATGGGCGTCCACAATCTGCTTGCATATCGCCAGTCCAAGCCCGGTGCCACCGGCGCCATTGCGGGTTTTGGTGCTCTGCACGAAGGTGTCGAAGACGCGTTCCAACTCGTCACCGGGAATGCCCACGCCCGTGTCGCTGATGATCAGCGACACTCCAGCGCGCCGCGCGCTGTCGCTGGCACGGCGCCCCACGGGCAGACCGGCGCTGCCCAGCCGAAGCGCGATGGCGCCACCCTCGGGCGAGTAGCGGATGGCGTTGGCGAGCAAATTGCGTACGACCTGGCTGATGCGCATGGCGTCGGCGAGCACGTTCGGCAAGGCGTCCTCCGCCTGGGTTTCCATGCGCAAATGGCGCGCTGCGGCGAGGGGTTCAAACGCGCTGACTGCGTCATCGACCACACTGCGCAGATCGATCGGTTTGAGATCGAGCTTCATGCGACCCGACTCCAGTCGTGACAGATCGAGCAGACTGTTGAGCAGATCGAGAAGGCGACCGCCGCTGCTGTGGATGCGCGCAAAATAATCCGTCACACGCTCGGGGGTCAACTGCGCGCTCCTGGCCTCACCCAGCCGGGCATAGCCGAGAATGGCATGCATGGGTGAGCGCAACTCGTGCGACATGTTCGCCAAAAACAGCGATTTGGCTTCGCTGGCGCGTTCGGCACGGTCTTTGGCGCAGAGCAGGTCGGCAGTCTGCGCGGCGACCAGCTCGGCAAGGTGGTCGCGGTGACCGCGCACCTCCTGCAGCGCTTGTTTCTCGTCGGTAAAGTCACTACCGCAGCCGACAAAACCGGCGAACTCACCGTCGTCGCCGACGCGTGGCACGCCCGCCGCGTGAAGCCAGCGCCAGGTGCCGTCGAAGCGGCGCACGCGCAGCTCAAGGGCGTAGTCTTCGTGATTGCGCAAGACTTTTCGACCGACCGCCTTGGCACGTTGGCGGTCATCCGGGTGCACACAATCCATCCAGCCGGCGCCCTGCGAGGCATCCGTATTGCTGTGTGTGAGCGCCACCCAGGCGCGGTTCACCCAGATCACGTTCAAGCGCGCATCCGACATCCAGACAATCACCGGCGCGGCATCCGCCAACTGCCGGAAGCGTGTCTCGCTTTCGTGCAACGCGGTTTCCAGTCGCATGCGCCGCGTTGCGTTACGCAGGATGACGAGCGTCCCACCGGTGGTGACCGGCGTCACCACCGCATCGTAGTCTTGCAGTACACCGTTGCGGTCGTGACCGCGATAGTCCATCTGCTGCGCCTTGCACTCGTGCATCGCACGGCGCAACACCGGCTCGATGGCAGCATAGCGCCGTGGCGAAACGAGGTCCGCGAGCGCCGCGCCGATCCGCCTGGGCGGGAACTCGGGTATCGCTTCGTCATCGCCGGGTTTGTGTGCGACGAGCTTCAGATCGGCGTCGAACTGTATCAGCGTGTCGGGAATCGCATCCAGCATCGACTGGTTGGTCGCCAGCGCATGCTGCAGCGCGGCCTCCACCGCCTTGCGCTCGGAGATGTCTTCGGCCACGGTCCACAGGCGCGTGCCGCCATCGGCATCGCGCGTCACCGCGCAACTGAGTACCACCGGCACTTCGCGGCCGTCGGGGCGCACGAAAGCGCGCTCGTAGGGCGTCACGGCGCCGTGGCGCAGTGCCTCGATCGTTTTGGCACGATCGAGCGCGCGGCAATGCATCGGCGTGATCTGCACGTAACGCATGCCTGGCAGCTGGGCCGCGCTGATGCCTACCATGCGCGCGAATGCACGATTGACGCGCACGATGGAACCATCGACACGGATCAACGCCATCCCCAGCGGGGAATACCGGAAGAGGGAATCGAGGTCGGCCAGGGAGGCTTTCAACGCCGCCTCGGTGCGTCGCAGTTCGGTGACATCGGTAATCACCTCCAGCACCACGTTCTCGCCTTCCGGCCCGGGCACCGCCGCCTTGCGCACGATCACGCTGCGATCGCTCCCGTTGGTCAGCGTGAGGTGGAACTCTCCAGTCGCAACGTCGCCTTCACGCATCACCTGGTTGTCCAGCGCCTCGTGTGCCTCGCCCTGACCGGGCAGCAGATCGGCGGTGCGGCGATCGAGAATGCTTTCGGGACCGGTGTCGAAAAACTCTGCGCCGGCGCGATTGACCAGCACATAGCGGTGATCGGCCGACTTGACCAACACCGGGTGTGGCAGCAGATCGAGGAGGCGCGCATGGAAGCGGCGCGCGCGGTCAAGTTCGGTTTCACGCCGGCGCAGCGTAGTCACATCGGAGACAGCGCCGGCAATGCGTAACACGCGGCCGAACACATCCCATTCGGCCTGACCACGAATACGCAGATATTGTGCGCTCCCGTGTGCATCGGCAAGCGCCACCGCGACATCCAACGGATGGCGATGTTTGAGGTGCGAGCGCAAGGCAACGATCAACGCGCGACGTTCGCCTGGCGCCATGGCGCGCAATAGCGTGCGCCAGCTCGCGCCGCTCGTCGGCAAGCCGGGCTCCAAAATGGCGCGGGCGCGCTGCGACAGGAACAGACCGCGTTGTCCGGAATCCCATTCCCACACACCATCGCTGGTCGCACTGATTGCCAGCGCAAAGCGGCGCTCACTCTCGGCCAGCCCCGCCACGGCGCGTTGGGCGATAGCCCGCGCGCGTGCGCGACCCGATACCAGCAGCCAGGTCATCGAGGCCAGCGCGGCACTCAGCAACAGGCCCGCCACGAGCGTCGTCGTCTGCGCCAGCGACGGCGCCAGCGGAGTGAGCGGATAGAAACGCAGCCGGAGGGTTCTGCCACCAACTTGCAGCAAGTGATCGCCGCCATGGCGCACCGCAGCCTGTGCGGCCGCCAGGAGGGTGATCGCGCCGCCGCCGGTTTCATCCACCAGTTCGAACGCGTATTCGTCTTGCCACGGCGCCGTCACCGCGGCGATCCATCGTTTGTAACGCAGTCCGAGGATCACCACGCCACGCAGGGCACTGTCGCGTACATCGACGCTTGTCGTCCGGCGTGTGGAGTGCGTCACCGGCAGCACGAACACCCCGGCAATCGCGTTGTCGCCGCCATCCTTGAGGGTGACCTGGTCACTCAACACCACATCACCGCGCGCTGTGGCCGCTTCGATCGCCGTGCGCCGGGTATCGTCCATCATCAGATCGAGGCCCAGCACACGGTTCAATCCCTCGGTCTCGGGTGCGACGAACTGCAGCGGAAACGCTTCGCCGTGTTCGCGCGCGCGCAGCGTGATCGGCCGGTGGTGCACACGCATCATGGCGTGCTCCCACTCGGCGCGCTGGAACGGCATGATGCGCGGCGCATAGGCCAGCCCGGCGGCACCCCGGGACTGAAGCGCCGCCAGCCCCGAGACGCTGACAAAGCTGCGCCATTCTTCGAGTGAGACTTGCTCGCTGGCCCCAATGAAGGCGGCGACAGCACGCAGCCGTGCGATGTGGCCGTCGATACTCGCTTCGACCATCGCCGCCACTTCGCCGATGGTGTGATCGATCACTTCCTGGGCATGCGTTTCGTCGATGCGCTGCAGCCAGGCGCCGGCTGCCAGCGTCACCAGCATGCCAACGACGAATACCAGCAGCGCAAGCCAGACCGCGTGCGTGCGGCGACCCGGCGGCAACGCGCCGTCGACAGACGGGGGATCCGCGGCACCTTGCCCGCGGGGCGATACGACAAAGGACATACCCGGCTATCGGCCGTGTCGCGGCCCAACTTGAGCGGCACGATGTCCGCCAGGGCGCAGGTCGTGATGACGACGCGATCAACAAGCGTCGGGAGAAATGCCCTTCGCGATTGCACCCGACGATGCTTCCGTCGTCGGCCCAGGCGATGAAGCTTCAGCTCACCATCCCGCGCCTCGAAACCACGCTGCTGGACGAATCCGGCCCTACGGCGTCATCGAACTGCGTGCAAATGACGATGCGGGGCGGACGAGGCGAGTTCAGCCGCAGCTTGCCGGGCCGTCCTTGATGCCAACGCGGTGCAGGATGTTCATCAGCGGGCACAGGCCGGTGAAGGCGCTCTGGAAAAGATTGGCGCCGACGAAGGCCGTCACCCACAGAAAATGCACGCTGACAAAAAGAGGCGACGCTTCGACGCCGAGCGCCAGCGAGATGAGCACGAAAGCGCCGGCGAACGCGCGGACATACTGGTGGGTGGTCATGGCAATTGCTCCTTCATGGTGTCGGGTTGGGTCGTGCGGTCGCGCAGGGCCGCGTAGTACAGCACCGGGATGACCACCAGCGTGAGCACGGTGGACACCAGGATGCCGAAGATCAGGCTGATCGCCAGCCCGTTGAAAATCGGGTCGTCGAGGATGAACAGCGCGCCGATCATCGCCGCCAGCGCGGTCAGGCCGATCGGCTTGGCGCGCACTGCCGCAGAATGCACCACCGCCTCGGCGAAGGGCGTGCCGTCGCGTACCTGGTGATTGATGAAATCGACCAGCAGGATGGAGTTACGCACGATGATGCCGGCCAGCGCGATCATGCCGATCATCGAGGTGGCGGTGAATTGCGCGCCGAGCAGCGCGTGGCCGGGCAAGACGCCGATCAGGGTGAGCGGAATCGGCGCCATGATGATCAGCGGCACCAGATAGCTTTTGAACTGCCCCACCACCAGCAGATAGATCAGAATCAACCCGACCGCATAGGCGGCGCCCATGTCGCGGAAAGTCTCGTAGGTGACCTGCCATTCGCCGTCCCACTTCACGCTGTAGCCAGCGTAGGGGTCGGGCGGTGCGCGGATGAACCATTCGTCCAACACGCCGCCGAGGCGCTCCCCGACCAGCGGCAGATCCTTGATGCGGCTGCGGATGTCGAACATGCCGTAGAGCGGCGAATCGAGTTCTCCGCCCATGTCGCCAGTCACATACACCACCGGCAGCAAATCCTTGTGGTAAATCACCTGCTCGCGCGCGGTGTGCTCGATGCGCACCAGCTCCGAGACCGGCACCAACAGGCCATCACGCGAGCGCACCTTGAGCTGCAACAGATTGTCGATCGACGACTGGCGCGCTGGCGGCAACTGAATGCGTACCGGAATTTCGTACTTGTTGTCGCCGCCGTGCACCGGCGTCACGCTCTCGCCGTCAAGGCCGAGGCGCATCACTTCGACGATGTCGGCCTGCGCCACGCCCATCAGCGCCGCTTTCGCCTGATTGACGCGCAGCACCAGCTTGGGCGCCACCTCGTCGATGGTGTCGTCGGCGCCGACGATATCGGCGGTCGCATCGAAGGCGTCACGTACCTGCTGCGCCACCGCGAGCTGACCGGTGTAGTCCGGCCCATACACCTCCGCCACGATCGGTGAGAGCACGGGAGGCCCGGGGGGCACTTCGACCAACTTGGCGTTGCCGCCGTGGCGGCGCGCGATGGCGGTCACCGCTTCGCGCAGCGAGATGGCGATGTCGTGACTCGGGCGGTCGCGCTCCTCCTTGTCGAGCAGATTGACCTGTAAGTCGCCCTGCTCCGGCGCGCTGCGCAGGTAGTACTGGCGCACCAGACCGTTAAAATTGATCGGGCTGGCGGCGCCGGCATAAACCTGCCAGTCGGTCACCTCGGGGGTCTGTCCGACCTGCTCGCCGATCTCCAGCAAGACCTGCGCGGTCTTCTCCAGTGGCGTACCGACCGGCATGTCGAGCACCACCTGGAACTCCGACTTGTTGTCGAAGGGCAGCATCTTGAGCACCACCAGATGCACCGCGGCAAGTGCCATCGAGCCGACGATCAGGGCAGCGACCAGTAGCCACAGCAGGCTGCGGTTACGTCGACCGCGGACGGGGTCGAGCAGCGGTCGCATGATGGCGCCGAACAGGCTGCTGAGCCGCCGCGTGGTGGCGTCCTCGCGTATCTGCCCATCCGCCTCGCCATGCGTGCCGCCGCGCAGCAACTTCTGCGCCAGCCACGGTGTCACCGCCAGGGCGACCAACAGCGAGATGAACATGCCCATCGAGGCATTGATCGGAATCGGGCTCATGTAAGGCCCCATCAGACCGGTGACGAAGGCCATTGGCAACAGCGCGGCGATCACCGTGAATGTCGCCAGAATGGTCGGCCCGCCGACTTCGTCAACCGCTTTCGGGATGAGTTGCCAGAGCGGCGTCTTCGGCTCGAGTTGCTGCCAGCGATGGATGTTCTCGACCACCACGATGGCATCGTCCACGAGGATGCCAATCGAGAAGATGAGCGCGAACAGGCTCACCCGGTTGAGCGTGAAGCCCCATGCCCACGAGGCGAACAGGGTTGCCGCCAGGGTGAGCGTGACCGCCACGCCGACAATAATCGCCGCACGCCAGCCGAGCGCCAGCCACACCAGCACCACCACGGCGCTGGTTGCGAACACCAGCTTGCCGATCAGCTTGCTCGCCTTGTCGTCGGCGGTCTGACCGTAGTTGCGGGTCACCGTTACCTCGACACCGTCGGGGATTACCGTGCCCTTGAGGCTGTCGGCGCGCGCGATCAACGCATTGGCCACGTCGGCGGCGTTGGCGCCGGGTTTTTTCGAGATCGCCAAAGTGACCGCCGGGAATTCCCCCTGGGCATCGATGCCGCGTGCGGCGGCCGCCGCGCCGGTGCCGAACCACACATAGCGCTGCGGCTGATCCGGGCCGTCCTCGACGGTGGCCACATCGGCCATGTACACCGGCTTGTCGTCAATCACGCCGACCACCAGTTCGCGCACATCCTGCGCCGAGGCCAGATAGATGCCGGTCTGCACCAGCACCTCGGTGTTGTCGGCCACCAGGCGGCCGGCGGGCTGCGAAGCGTTCGACAGTTGCAGCGCCGATTTGAGGTCGGCCGCGGTGACGCCGTGTGCATTCATGCGCGCCGCGTCCATCAGCACGCGCACCACATGGCCGGGCCCGCCCAGCGTGACCACATCGCGCGTGCCGGCGATGCGCTTGAGTTCAACCTCGGCGGCGCGCGCCACCTGCTGTAGATCGAAGCCGGCGCGGTCGGTATCCTGCGTCCATAGCGTGAGGCTTAGAATCGGTACGTCGTCGATGCCCTTGGGCTTGACGATCGGTGCCATCACGCCCAGTTCGGGGCTCAGCCAGTCACGGTGCGAGTCGATCGTGTCATACAGTTTGACCAGCGCCTCCTGGTTCGGCACGCCGACCTCGAACTGCACCGTGAGAATCGACATGCCGGGTTGCGACACCGAGTACACGTGCTCGAGGCCGGCCATGCGCGACAGCACCTGCTCGGCCGGGCGCGACACCAGCGCCTCGACCTCTCCCGCCGAGGCGCCCGGAAACGGCACGAACACATTGGCCATAGTGACGTCGATCTGCGGCTCTTCCTCCTTGGGGGTGATGATCGCGGCGAACACCCCGAAGAGAAACAGCACCAGCGCCAGCAGCGGGGTCAGCGCATTGCGCTGGAAGATGCTGGCGATGCGCCCGGAAATCCCGAGCGCGGCGGATTCATCACGCATCTCAGCGCTCCGTCTGGCCGGCGCGCTGCACCACGCTGGCGCGCACGGGGTCGAGCGCAACCTGCTCGCCTTCCTTGACGCCGGCGAGCACTTCGACCCTGGCGTCGTTCAGGTGCTCCCCCGGGCGAATCTGGCGCATCCGAAAACCTTCATCGTCACGCACGTACACCGCGGTCACTTCTCCACGGCGCAGTATCGCCTCGGCAGGCACGCTCAGGCGGGCTCGGGCTCCGGTGGAGAGGTGCAGGCGGGCAAACTGCCCGGGGATGAACTGGCCGGCATCTTCCGGCATGCGCGCACGCACCTCCACGGTCTGGGTGCGGGGGTCGGCCGCTGGCAGCACGCTCACTGAGGTGGCGGCAATACGAGCGGCAGCTCCCGCCACTTCGATCTCCGCCGCAAGGCCGTTCGCACCGCCCGGCGGCAAGCGCGACTGAGCGACCTGTGCGGTGATGCGCAGCGCGCTCGGGTCATACACGCTGACCAGCGCGCGACCGGGTTGCGCCATGTCACCGGCATCGACCAGGCGTGCCGCGATAACGCCGTCGAACGGCGCGGTGATGGTGGTGAAATCGCGCACCACGGTGGCCCGCCCGCGCCCCGCCTGGGCGGCCTTGAGGCTGGCCGATGCGGCGTCGAGCGCGGCGCGCGCTTCATCCACCACCGCCTGACTCACATAGGCTTGCTTGAAGAGGGCCTGGGTGCGCAGCCACTCGGCACGCGCATTGGCGTAAGCGGCGCGCGCACTGGCGACGTTGGCGGCAGCGGCGGCGACCGACTGCTCGGCCTCGCGCGCATCAATGCGCATCAACACGTCGCCTTGCTTGACGCTGGCGCCGGCCTCGACCGCCACATCCAGGATTCGCCCCGCGACCTGTGCCGCCACGGTGGCACTGCGCTCGGCCTCCACCAGCCCTTCAACGACGTGGGCGTCGGCGATTTCGGTGCGCGTGACCGGTGCCGTGACAATCGGCTCGGCGCTTGCCTGCAACGAGGCTGCGAAACCGATCGCGGCGAACAACAGCGGGAGAAATCGACTGGCATCCATACATATTAGACTATTCTAATATGACGCCTATTGTCAAGCGAAGAAACCACCCAAAACGGGCTTGTTCAGGGGCGCAAACGCATTCCCGGCGCCGCGGTGACTTCGACCTCGCGCCCCTCATCGCGGTAGTTCAGGCTGAGAAAGCTCAGATTGCGCGCCAGCGCAATGCCGCGTCCATTGAGCAGCGTGGCGCGATCCTGCGGCATGTCGAAATACGATCGCCAGTCGAAACCGGCGCCCTCGTCGCGAATCGCGAAGCGCACCATGTCGGTGAGCGTTTCGACCCGAACCCGCGCGACCCGTCCACGATACGCCGGCAATTTCAGCCGCCGATCTATTTCATCGCGCCAGCGTCCCGCCAGCATGAGTGCACCCTTGGCGTCGAAGCCAATGTCCAGATTCCCGTGCTCGACGGCATTGACGAGCAGCTCGGCCAGTCCGATCTGCGCCATCTCCGGCGCATCGCACAGCCCGGCCAGGCCATGCGCCAATGCGCTAGCCTCATCAATGGTGCGAAAGCGGAACTCGGCGTGCGAGAGCAGCGCCACGGTGGCGGCCAGATCCTGCACCTGGGCGCGCATTTGCGCCGCGTCGCGATACTGCGCCAGCGCGACCCGCACCAGTGCCACCAGCGCGCGGCCCTTGAAAGGCTTGATCAGGTAGTGCGCCGCGCCCGCCTCGATGCCCTCGGCCACTCGCGCGGAGTCGGCCACCGCCGTCTGCATGATCACCGGCGTGCGCAGCAGGTGCGGCGTTCTCTTCATGAAATGCAGGATATCCATGCCGTCGGGCGCGGCCATCCGGCGGTCGAGAATCACCAGATCGAATTGCGGATTTTTCGCGACCAGCATGCGCATCGCCGCGTCGCCGCTGCTGACCGGGGTGACCGCCCAGCGTTGCGCCGACAAGGTATCGGCCACGAGTTCGAGGTTGGTCGGCTCGTCGTCCACCACCAGAATCTGCGCATGGGCCCCGACCCCGGGCGTCACGCCGCCAGCTCCGTGACCGGATTGTGCGCCGCCGCGCAGGGCAGTTCGACCCGGAACAGCGCGCCGCCGCCCGGTGCCGGCCGCGCACTGATTTCGCCGCCAAAGACTTCGACATACTGGCGGCAGATGGACAGACCCAGGCCACTGCCGGGCGCGACATCACCGTTGTCTTCGTCAATACGCACGAAGGCGTCAAAGAGATGCTCGATACCGCCCTGCGGCAAACCGACGCCTTTGTCCTCGATTTCAAGCACCACCACCGGTTCGTCGTTGACTCCGGGCATGCAGTTCTGAATCCGTAGCACCAGCGACGAACCATCGGGCGAGAACTTGATCGCGTTGATGACCAGATTCATTACCACTTGCCGCAAGCGCGGCCCGTCAGCCCGCACCGGACACACAGCGTCGCTGAAATCGCAGTGCGCCGTCAGATGCTTGGCACCAAGCAAAGCCTCGCACTCGTCCAGCACCTCCCGGCAGACTACCGTCCAGTCCACCGGCGTGAGCTGTATCTGCCCGCGCACAGCCTCGTGGCGGGCCACGTCGAGCAGCTCGGACACCATCGCCAGCAGTCGCTCACCGCTCTGCTCGATGCGTTCAAGACAATGCGTGCGACGCGCGGCCGCGACCCCCGGCGTTCCGGCCATTTCGGCAAAGCCGAGAATGGCATGTAGCGGCGCACGCAGTTCATGCGAGAGCGTCGAGAGAAAGTCGCGCTGGCCGCTGCTGGCGCGCTCGGCGGCTTCCTTGGCGAGCAGCAGATCGATGGTCTGTTCGGCCACCAGTTCGGCCAGATTGTCGCGATGGCGGATCAGTTCCTGCTCCGCCGCCTTGCGCTCCGTAATGTTGCGCACGATGCACAGGTAGCCGCCGGTTTCGACGCCCACTACACGCGCCTCAAAGACCTGCGCGCGAGCTTGCTGCGTATCGAGCGCGAAGCTCAGCAGGGCACATCCGCCCTGTTCGCGAACTTGCCGGAATGCGCCCTCCATTCCGTCGACCACTTCGGCGGGCAACACGTCGCTCAGGTAACGGCCGATCAACTGCGCCGGCGGCACCGCCAGATCGCCCTCATTGCTGGCGTGAAAACGAAGATAGCGCCCATCTTCGTCAAGCTCGAATATCAGGTCGGGCAATGCCGCAACCACGCTGGCATGGCGCGCGGCGAGGCTGGCTTGCGCCGACTCCGCGAGTTGAAGTTCGGTGACATCGGAAACAAAGCCGGATAGGCCGACCAGTTTGCCCGCCTCGTTTCGCAGCGCCTGGCCGCGCAAGCGCAGCCAGCGCATCGCGCCTTCGGGCAGTGTCACGCGGCAGGTGAGGTCGAGCGGCGCGTCGTCACGGATATGCCGCCTCAGCGCGAGGTGCACGCGCTTTCGATCCTGCGCATGCAGGCGCTCGCGCCACACCGACAAGACCTGCTCCGGCGGCGTTTGCGCCTCCAGCCCGAGAATCTCCCGCGTGCGGGCGGACACCAGCACGCCGCCATGACCGGCGTCCCAATCCCACCAGCCCTCTTGCGCCCCGTCAAGCGCGCGGCGCAGCCGGCGGTGCTCGTTTCGCCAGGCGCCGGCCGTCGTCAGCAGACGGCGCTGCAAGTGGTGCCGGGCCGCGTCGAGGTATGCGATGACGCCGATGAGCAGCGCGATCGACAGCAGTGCACCCGTCAACAGAGTGCTGACCAGCGCGGGCGACACATCGGCTGGCACGAATAGCGCAGCTGCGCCTGCGGCGGCGAGCGCGGCGGCACCCAATAATGCAAACAGCATTCGGCGCAAGCCCGTGCGCGGGCTTGCGCCGGGCGACTGAGACCGACTCAAACGATGCCTCACTGCGCCTCCCTGCGAGTGATTTTCTGTCACATACTACGGCGCACAAGTCCTCCGGCTTGAGCCATTTTTACCCATTCATCCTGCGCCAAGTTGCCTATTCGCATAATCGGCGATGGCCTCGACCACCTGCGGCGATTCGCCTGCCGCTTCGACCAGCTTGAGTGTCACGCCCGGGTGACGCGCCGACGCCGCATCCACCAGCATCGGCACATCCCGTTTCAGATGGCCGCCCTGAGCGAGAAACACCGGCACCACCACGATCTCGCCCACGCCGGCATCCACCAGCTGATCCACCGCGTCGTCGAGTGTCGGCGTCATGAATTCCATGAACGCCAGCGAGACCCGCGCTTGTGGTGCATCCGTCAGCAGTTTTTCTGCCACCCGCTGCATCGGCCCGGCCCATGCCGCGTCACGCGCACCATGGCCGAAAAGAATGATTCCCGGTTGATTTTTCACTGCTGCTCCCTTCAAATTTACTGATTGTGATGACGGCTTCTGCACCGCGTCCTCGTTACGCCTATCGTCGTATGACTGCATGCGCTTCGCGCTATCATCAACAGATGACCACCAGGATGCACACGATGTTCCGCTTTTTTCTGCTCTGCGGCCTGTTGGCCGCCTCCGCCTCGAACGTCGCCGCCGCACCGCGAGAGAGTCTGGTGCCGGGCGGCATTGCCCATGTGAAGATTGCGCCGGCCGACACGCCCCGCCCCCAGGTGCACCTCGGCGAGGCACGCGTGCTGGTACGACTCGAAGACACGCACTGGGCGGCCTGGGTGGGGCTGCCGCTTGACATGAAACCCGGCCGCCATGACCTCATCATCGATCAGGGCGGCGCCACACGTACCCACACCCTGCAGGTCAAACCCAAGAACTACCCGGTACAACACCTCAAGGTGAAGAACCGCCGCATGGTCAATCCCGACCCCGATGATCTGGCGCGCATCGCCAAAGAGTCGGCCACGCAAAAAGAAGTCAAAACCCTTTTCCGCGACACCAATGCGCCGGCAGTCGATTTCATCACCCCAACCACGGGGCGCTATTCCAGCCATTTCGGCCTGCGCCGCACCTTCAACGGCCAGCCACGCGCACCGCATCGCGGACTCGACATCGCGGCGCCCAAGGGGGCCCCGGTGGTGGCGCCGGCCGAGGGCATGGTGACCCATGTCGGCAATTTCTTCTTCAACGGCAACACGGTTTTCGTCGATCACGGCCAAGGGCTGATCTCGATGTTCTGCCATCTCGACCGCATCGACGTCGCCGCCGGCGAAGCCGTGGCGCAAGGCAAGGCGCTGGGCGTCGTCGGCATGACCGGACGAGTGACCGGCCCGCACCTGCACTGGAGCGTGTTTCTCAATGGCACGCCGGTCGATCCGGGGCTATTTCTCTCGCCCTGAGAACGTCTAAAAAGATGAAGCGAAGCGGTTCTGACCAGGCGCGCCCCCGCAGACAATAGGGGCCAGAACAGCAAGAGGCGCAATAGTTGTAGGGCGGGGTTTAGCGCGCCACGCCGCCCGGCAAGGCACCGATGGCCGGATGAACCCGGCCCTACGCCATCGTCGCATCGCGTTATTTCACGTTGACGCACAGGCGGTCGATCGCCCGCCCCGCCGCCGCCAGCCCAAAGCTCGCCGTCACCGCCACGCTCGATCCGAAACCGGCACAGTTGAGTCCCTGCGGACCTTGCATCGGCGCACACGCGGCATCGGGGTAGCGCAAGGGCTCGGTGGAATACACGGCATCAACGCGAAAGCGTTTGCCCGCCTTTTTCGGAAAACCGTAGTCACGTCGCAGCCGCGCGCGCAGCCGGGCGAGTAGCGGATCCTGCGTAGCGAGCGCCAGATCGGCCACCACGATGCGCGTCGGATCGGTCTGCCCACCCGCCGCACCCACGGTCACCAGCCCGATTCCGGCGCGCCGGCACCAGGCCACCAGCGCCGCCTTGGCACGCAAGTTGTCGATCGCGTCGACGACGAAATCGAGCGGCCCGTCGAGCAACGTCGCGACATTGTCTTCGGTGACGAAGTCGTCAATGCAATCCACCACAATGCGGCCATCGATCTGCGCGATACGTTCGGCCATGGCCACCACCTTGGCCTGCCCCAGCGTCGTTTCGAGGGCGTGAATCTGGCGATTGATGTTCGACTCGGCGACATGATCCAGATCGATCAGGCGCAACGCGCCGACGCCGCTACGCGCCAGCGCCTCAACCGCCCAAGAGCCGACGCCGCCGATACCGGCGACGGCGACGCGCGCGTTGCGCAGGCGGACCAGCGCGTCCTCACCGTACAAACGCGCTACGCCACCGTAGCGGCGCTCGCCTGCGGCTGCCTCGGGTGCGCGCTCGGAATCTGTGTTGGTACCGCTCATCGTGATACTGAACTCCCCGCCAGCGACGGGTTCAAAGAGAAAACCCCGGAGCCCGCGAATGCCATCGTTTCGCCCAGCCGCCCTTGCGCTGGCGCTTCTGTTCTCGCTTCCAACGCTTGCCACGATCCCCGAGGCACATGCGCAAAGCCTGGAAACCGCCAGCCTCGCCCTCGCCGGGGTGCACGCGTACGAAGCGGGCGACATGCCCGAAGCGGCGCGGTATTTCCGGGTCGCCGGCCAACGCGGCAACCGCCTCGCGCAATACAATTTTGCCATGATGCTCTATCGCGGCGAAGCCGGCAGCGACAATGCCAACGCCGCGTGGGGCTGGTTGCGCCGTGCGGCGCATGCCGGTCTGCCACAGGCGCAATTCACTTTTGCCCGGCTGTATGACCGCGGCGACGGTGTCGCGCGCTCGTTTTCGATCGCCGCCGAGTGGTATCGCCGTGCTGCCAGGCAAGGGCACCGCGACGCCCAGGTGGAGCTTGCCACCCAGTATTTCATCGGTCAGGGCGTTGTCCAGAACTACATCAAAGCGGCCGAATGGTATCGCGCCGCCGCGCGGGCCGGCGATGCCGGCGCGCAGTCACTGATCGCGCACATGTATGAAGAGGGCTACGGCGTGCCGCGCGACGTACGCCTTGCACGTCACTGGTATCGTGAAGCGGCGCGGCGCGGCGATCGCAGCGCGCGCATCAAGTATCAGGCGCTCGGCGGTCGCGCACGCAACCCCACGGAGCGTCAGCGCGCGGCACAGTGATCTCGTCGGTAGGGCCGGTTCACACTTGATCGGCGGTCACGCTCGTGCCTGCTGGCCCACAGGGCAAGGCGCGCCGACGCAGACTGGGTGGGCCCCCAGGTAAGGAGGTGCAACGACGCCATGTGGGCCAGCAGGCACGAGCCCTTCGGGTTATGTCCATAAAGCTTCGCCACTGCGTTGCACTCGTTGCAAAGGGGAGCAACCCTTGCCTGCCTCCTGCGCCTTGTTGCGAAGCTTTATGGACATATCGTGATCCGTCGATCAAGTGTGAACAGGCCCTAACCCG
>CBDTZF010000016.1:0-15739 GCA_965364825.1 uncultured Rhodocyclaceae bacterium
CAGCTGAAGCGTGGCTGACGATCACCGAAAGCGCCAGCAAAACGGCGACATGCAGGAAAGTCCGCATGGGCGCGGGCCGGTCAGGCGCGCCGCAGCCTATGATACGGCGTTACCGTCACGCGTGGCTGCGCCGCCAACTCGGCGCTCAGGCCAATCTCGTCGTCATCGAGATAGCACGCCGGGTCTTCCTGCCAGGGGTCACCGGTCAACTGCTGTGCGCGCACGCGCGTATTCCCGCCGCAAATGTCGAAATGCGCACAACCGCCGCACCGCCCCTTCACCGTCCGCGGCCGCGCCTTGAGCCCGGCCATGAGCGGATCGGAGACGTCCGACCAGATATCGGAAAAAGCGCGCTCACGCACATTGCCAATGGTGTAGTGCCACCACATGGTGTCCGGATGCACATTGCCGAGATTGTCGATATTGGCCACGTTGACGCCGCTGGCGTTGCCGCCCCACTGCACCAATTTGCCGCGCATGTGTTCGGCGTGCTCGGGGAAGCGGCGCGCCACCCATTGATGGAAATAAACGCCGTCGGCATCGTTGTTGCCGGTGGTGAATTCGCGCACCCGTCCCGTCTCGATATCATTCAGGCAGGTGTCGAACAGCAGATCCATGGCCCAACGCGTCAGTTGATGCTGCGCGTCGTCCTTGCGATTGTTGTTGCCGCGGCCGGCATAGTTCAGATGGGAAAAATAGAAGCGATCAATGCCTTCATCTTCGACCAGTTGCAGCAAGGCCGGCAGATCGTGCGCATTGTCCTGCGTCATGGTGAAGCGCACGCCAACCTTCAATCCGAGATCGTGGCACAGGCGGATACCCGCCAATGACAGATCGAAAGCGCCTTCCTTGCGACGAAAGCGATCATGCGTTTCGCGCATGCCGTCAATGCTTACGCCGACATAATCAAAGTCCACTGCCGCGATACGATCAATGTTCTCCGACGAGATCAGCGTGCCGTTGGACGATAGCGCAGTGTAGAAACCCATGTCTTTTGAGCGGTGCGCAATTTCGAAAATATCGGGGCGCAACAGCGGCTCACCTCCGGAAAGAATGATCACCGGCACGCGAAAGGTTTTCAGATTGTCCATCACGCCGAACACTTCCTGCGTCTCCAGCTCACCTGGGAAATTGGTATCAGCCGAGATGGAATAACAGTGCTTGCAGGTAAGGTTGCAGCGGCGGATCAGGTTCCAGATCACCACCGGACCCGGCGGATCACGGCGCGGTCCGACCGGCGTCGGTTGCGACAGTTCATGCATGTATTGAGACAGGCGAAACATCGGGCACGACTCCCATTTGGATTCGCCCCATTCTTGCCTGCCGGCGCTGCAGCCGCGTTGATTGCGGTCAACCTGCGCCAACGCCGCAGTTTACTTGCCGCGCAGCCGCAACCCGGTCTTCTTGAGAATGCGCGAGCTGAACAGCACGTCGCGCGCCGCACAGGCATCACCGAGCAGCGTGGCGATTTCCTCCACGCGCGCCATCACCTCGTCGCGATCATGCGCATGCACCATTGCGAACATGTTGTACGGCCACTCGGGCCGATGACGCGGACGCCGGTAGGCATGCGTGACGAACGGCAGCGCCCCCACACGCTCGCCGAGCGCATCCACACGTGCGTCGTCCACATCCCACACCGACATGCCGTTTGCCGTGTAGCCAAGCGCATAGTGGTTGGGCACCGCGCCGATGCGGCGAATGATGCCGGTTTCGAGCAGGGCGGACAGACGTTTCTTGACCTCCTCGGCCGGCATGCCCACTTCGGCAGCGATCGCGTCGTACGGCCGCGGCACCAGCGGCAGCCCCCCTTGCGTAGCGACGATCAGCGCGCGGTCGCGTGCTTCGGATGACTCGAATCCACTCATGCGCGCAGCTTCATTTCGACGAAATATTCCTGCTCCTTGGGAAACGCGAACACCTTCAACCCGGTGTCGTGCTCGATGCGCGCAATCGCGGCATCGATGCCTTCGTGCGTTTCGGTGGCCAGCACGAACCACATGTTCAAATCGTGCTCGCGACGATAATTGTGCGCCACCTCGGGCAACGCGTTGACGGCCTCATTCACCTCTTCGAAGCGTGCCTCGGGCACGGCCATGGCGGCGAGCACAAAACGTCCGCCCATGCGCTCGATTTGATACATCGGGCCGAAGCGCGTCAGCACACGCGAATCCAGCAGCACCTTCAAACGTTCAAGCAAGTGCGCCTCGCTCAAGCCGAGTTGGTCGGCCACATCGCGATAAGGCGTGTCGGTCAGCGGAAACCCGCCCTGCAAAGCGTTAATGATGCCTCGATCTTCTTTCGACAGCGCTGCCGGCGCCTGCCGCTCAGCCATGTCCGACTCCGTCGGCCACATAACGGGCGCCGGTTTGCTTGAAACGCCGCGTCGAAAAGAGCACGTCCGCCGGGTAAGTCTGCAAGCCACAGTCGGTTTCAATACGCGCCAGGCTGGCACGCACCGAGGCACGATCGCGGCCATGAATCATGCAATAAAGATTGTACGACCAGCCCGCCGCCGCGCGTTCGCGCCGGTAGCACAGGTTGACCTCGCGCTCCGCGGCGAGCCGCTCTCCAAGCGCATCGACATCCGTGTCCGGTACATCCCACACACACATCGCGTTGGCGCGGTAGCCCAGCTCGTGATGGCGCACGACGATACCAAACCGTTTGACGATGCCGCGCGCCAGCCAGTCGCGCACGGTGTCGATCACTTCCGCTTCGCTCACACCCAAAGTGCCGGCCACGCTCGCGAACGGCCGCGACTCAAGCGGCAAACCATGCTGCAACTGTGCCATCAGCGCCGTTTCGTTTGGCGCCAGCACTTCCGCGCGCCTCGGCGCCACGCGGGCGGGCGACGCCGCGCGACGGTTGCCGTTGAGATCGAAACCCAGATCAATGTGATATTCGACGCGCAGCGGCAGCGCAATCACCGGACATCCCGTATCGCGGCGGATGCGGCGCAGCACGCGCGCGAGGATGACGTTGTTGGGCGCGGTGACGACAAACCAGAGATTCCAGGCGTGCTCGCGCGCGTAGTTATGATTGATTTCGGGGTGCGCGCTGACCACGTCCGCGATCTGCTCGAGCCGATCGGGTGGCGCCTTGAGCGCGGCGAGTGTGCTGGCGCCCACGCGCCGGGGCGAAAACACCGGACCCACCCGGCCGACCGTTCCGGCCTCGCGCAAACGCGTCAAGCGGTTAAGTACCGCCGCCTCGTCGCAACGCAATTGCTCGGCGATATGCGCAAAAGGCCGCGAAACAAGCGGGAAGTCGCGCTGAAAATCGTTGAGCAGCGAAAATTCATCGGCGCTCGCAAATACCGGCTGCGGCGTGCCCTGGGATGTCGCAGTGTCGAGCAACATAGGCGGCCTCAGAACCCGATCCGGCTGGCACGATGGGTAAAGAAAATACCCGATGGCGCCGTGGCCGGCAGGGTTTTTTTCACCGCCAGGCTGGCGGTGTCGTAGATCGTAATCAGGTTGTCGTCGCGCGCCGACACCCACACTTCCTCGCCGCGCGGCGTGAATTCCATGTGCAACACCGCCTTGCCTGGTGCCAGCGTCTTGACGATCTTCCGCGTCGGCACGTCGATGACCTGCACCCAGCCGTTGTCCGGGAAGGCAAAATTCACCCACACCTGGCGCCCGTCAGGTCGCGCCATGACAAACACCGGTTGCCCCTTGAGTGCGATGCGACCGGCTTCCTTCCAGGTGTGCGTATCGACGATCAACACCTCGTGGCGTCCGACGGCCGGCAGGAATGCGTAGTCACCCGCCAGCGCCCAACCGCGCAGATGCGGCATTTTGTAGACCGGTAGCTTTTCTTCACCGCGTCCGTAGCCGGAAAGAATCTTACGCACGCCTTGTTCGGGATTCCACAGATCGAGCAGCGCGATGCCGTCCTCGCCAAACAAGCCGGCCATGTAATAGCGCCCGTCGCGCGAGATCAAACCGTCGTAGGGCTGCTTGCCAGCCGGGTAACGCTCGGTCACCGGATGGCGCGGGTCCGAAAAATCCGTCACCCAGATTTCGCCCGCCTCGAACAGTGCGTAAGCAAACTTCTGTCCCGGCACGTCCGCCAGGCCGACAACCTTGGAAAACTTTCCGGGCGCGTATTCCGCCGGCACCTCGGAAACCAGTTCGAGCGTCTCGGCGTCGAAGGCCTTGATGCCACCGGGTTCATAGTTTTGCGCCACCACCAGGCGGCCATCCTGAGATATGGAACCACCAATCGAATTGCCCGCTTGAATCACGCGCTTGACGATTTTTCGGGTGAGCAGATCAACCTTGGTCAGTCCGCCGTCGCGGCCGAACACATAGGCATAACGGGCATCGCGCGAATAGGTGACATGCGCGTGTGAAAGATCGCCCAGGCCCGTTACGCGGCCGAGGCTTTCGCGCGCGGTGTGATCGACGATCTGCACGCTGCCGGTGGCCCGCTCGATGACTACGCCCAGGTCGCCGGTGCCGCGCAAAGTCGGGCTTTGCGCGCAACCGGTCAGCAGGCCGCCCGCAAGCAACAGGGCGCCCAGCGCACGCCACATCCGGTTTTCTACGAGATTCATCGTATTGCTTCCACGTGAGTGGCGACGGGCGGGAAACCATCTTTGAGACGCGCAACAATCCATTCGGCCTCCGCGTCATTGACGAAACGCGACCAGCCCGCCATGGCGGTACCGGCGCGACCGCGCATCACGGTGAACACCAGCTCGTCGTCGGACTTGCCGGCCAGCGTTTCGGGCAACAAGGCGGGGCCGAGCCCACCGTTTAGCGTCAGGCCATGACAGGAGCCACAATCCTGCCGCACCATATTGATCAATTCGGCGCGCCGCGCTGGTGCCGGTTCCACGCGATGCTCTGGCGCATCCACACCCTCTGCGTGACTATCGTGGGCGACCAGCAGCGCAAGCCCTAGCAGCACCACCACATGCACCCACAAGACCCGATCGAAACGCATTAGCCTCTCCCAATCAGCAATGCTGTCATGGTCGTGCAAGTGCTCCCGATAGCCCTTGACTGCCGTCAAAGGCTGGCCATGCAAATGCGTCGCAATCGGCCCATCACCCGGTCGACGAAAAAGAGGAGGCGGAACGTTCCCGTTCCGCCCCCTGCTAGATGCGACTCAGAACGGGTTCAGTACACGTCGTGCTGCGTGTTATAGACGTTGAACTTGCCGGTGGGCGTCACCAGCTTCTCATCCTTGATGACTTTCTTCAGCTCCAGCGTCTTGTCATCCACAATGACAATGGCCGACTGCTTGTCCGTGGCACTCCACACCGAGAACCACACCTCGTCGCCGGCCTTGTTGTACTCCGGCTGCACCACCCGCTTGGCGCCATCGTCGCCCAGCTCCGCCCATTCGGCGATGGGCAGCACCTTGAAGCCCGCAGCGAGATTGCTTATGTCATAGACCGCGACCGACTGACTGATTGCCGGTTCGGGATGCAAGGCGTTGTCAACATAGAGGTGATTCGACTTCGGATGCGTCTTGATGAACAGCGATCCGCCGCCCTGGCTCTTGAGCGTGCCCACCATCTTCCAGGCATTGTCCGGGTGCTTCTCCGGATCGCTGCCGACCAGCGCAATGGTGTCGTCGCCGAGGTGCCCCGTCGCCCACACCGGACCGAATTCCGGGTGCACGAAGTTGGCGCCACGCCCCGGGTGCGGCGTCTTGCCCACATCGACCAGCCCGGCGAGTTTGCCGTCCTTGCTGTCGATCACCGCCACCTTGTTGGAATTGTTGGCGGCGACGAAGAAGTAGCGCAGGGTCGAATCGAAACCGCCGTCGTGCAGGTAGCGCGCCGAGCCGATCTCGGTCGTCTTGAGGTTGTTGATGTCCGAGTAATCGACCATCAGCGTCTTGCCGGTTTCCTTGACGTTGATGATGAACTCGGGTTTTTCATGCGAGCCAACGATCGCGGCGACGCGCGGCTCGGGGTGATATTCCTGCGTATCCACGGTCATGCCGCGGGTAGATACGATCCTGAGCGGCTCAAGGGTATCGCCGTTCATGATCACGTATTGCGGCGGCCAGTAGGCGCCGGCAACTGCGTATTTATCTTCATAGCCCTTGAATTTGGAGGTTTCGACCGAACGCGCCTCCAGCCCGATACGAATCTCGGCGACGATATCCGGTTTTTCCATCCACAAATCGATCATGTCGATCTTGGCGTCGCGGCCGATCACGAGCAGGTAGCGGCCCGACGCCGACACGCGCGTAATATGCACCGCGTAACCCGTCTTCACGATGTTGATGTACTCTTTGGTATCACCGTCGATGAGGGCGACTTCACCCGCATCGCGCAGCGTGGTCGAGAAGATATTCTCGATGTTGTAGTCGTTCATCTTCTTGGTCGGGCGCTTTTCGGGCGGGATGACGACCTTCCACGTTTCCTTCATCGCCGCCATGCCGAACTCGGGTGGCTGCGGCGGTGTTTGCTGAATGTAACGCGCCATCAGGTCGACTTCTTCATCGTTCAGATCACCCGACGTGCCCCAGTTCGGCATTCCCGCCGGTGAACCGTACTTGATAAAGACCTTGAGATATTCGGTGCCGTTGGGCAGCGTCACGTCCGGGGTTAGCGGCTTGCCGGTTGCGCCCTTGCGCAACACGCCATGACAGCCCGCGCAGCGCTGAAAATAGATTTCGCGCGCGGTGTCGAACTCTTCCTTGCTCATCTTCGGCGCTTTGGGATTGATGTCCTGGTGCATATCCACCTTCCCCAGCGGAGACCCCCCGGCCTGATAATCCACTTCGGAGGGTGACAACTCCTTGTGCTGCGGCAGGTTCTCCTCCTCAGGAACAGCGGCGAAGGCCTGACTGATCAAGAACGGCAACGCCGCAAAGGCAATCACACCGACTCCCCAATTTCGTTTCATCGACATCTTTTATCTCCCTTCAGTGAACTGGCTTTCATTCGGGTCGTTCTGCTGGGCTGAAACAATGAACCCAGCAACAGGGCTCGGCCTTGACGTCAATCAAACTTGATTCGACATAAGGGTTGTTAAAGTCGTCACCAGAAGAAAACGGGGACCGCACACATGGCAGGACTGGAAAACGGCATGCCGATCGGCCGCATCGACGACAGCACACTGTCGTCGCTGATGCGCGGCATCATGGCGCGGCTCGAGGCGCGCGGCGTGATTGGCCGGCCGCTCGAGCGCGGCGCTGGGTTCGACAACGAACGGGGTTTCGCGCCCAAACGCGATTCACGCCAAGGCGCCGTCAGCCTGGTCGGCGCGGGTCCGGGCGATCCTGAACTGCTCACCCTGCGCGCCGCGCGACTGATCAGCGCCGCCGATGCCGTGGTGTATGACAACCTGGTCGGTGACGAGATCATGATGCTCGTCCGCGACGACGCAGAGCGCATCTACGTTGGCAAGGAAGCGGGCAACCACACCTTGCCGCAGGAAGAAATCAACCGTCTGCTGGTGCGCCTCGCGCAGGCAGGCAAACAGGTCGTGCGGCTCAAGGGCGGCGATCCGTTCATCTTTGGCCGTGGCGGCGAAGAGATTGAAGAACTCGTGCAGTACGGGGTCGAGTTTGAAGTGGTGCCGGGTGTTACGGCCGCATCCGGTGTATCGGCCTACGCCGGCATTCCGCTCACCCATCGCGACTACGCACAATCCTGTACCTTCGCCACGGGCCATCTCAAGAACGGCACCGCGGATCTCGACTGGGCTGCGCTCGCCCGCCCCAACCAGACCGTCGTCATTTACATGGGCGTCGGCGCGCTGCCCGAAATCGCGCGCCAGTTGATCGCGCATGGCGTCTCGCCCGACATTCCCGCCGCCGCCGTCCAGCACGGCACGCGGCGCGAGCAGCGCACGGTTGTTGCAACGCTCGCCACGCTCGCTGACACCATCGCCAACGCCGGCATTCGACCACCCGCGTTGCTCATCGTCGGCAACGTGGTGCGCCTGCAAAGCCGTCTCGACTGGTTTCAGAAGCGGTGTGACGCCGCACAGGCTGTCGCCGTGTGAAGCTTGCCTCGCGGCTCAGCGAGCTTGCAACGCGCCAGCCACGGCAGCCGCAACTTGCGCCACAGCGGTATTGCCCTGCGGAAAATGACCGCCGAGGGTGAAGAAGCCGTGGATCATTCCAGGGTATTCGTGGTGAGTGATCTCACCGCCTTCGCTTACCACGCGCTCGGCAAACGCCACGCAGTCGTCGATCAAGGGATCACACTCGGCGGTCACCAGCGTCATCGGCGGCAGACCCGCCAGGCTGTCGGCCGCGATCGGCGAAACACGCCAGTCATCGGCGTCGCCCTCCGGCAAATAGCGCGCGTAAAACCACAGCAGCGTGTCATGGTCGAGTCCGTAGCCATCGGCGTACGCTTGCCGGCTCGGCCGCTCGCTGAAAAGGTCGGTACACGGATAGATCAGCGCGAGATGCTGCAACGCCGGCGTATCCGTGCAATCACGTCGTGCCAGCGCCGCCGCGAGCGTCAGAGTGCCGCCCGCGCTGTCGCCCCCCAGCGCCACCCGGTTCGCATCGATCTGCAGCATATCGGCCTGGCGCATCGCCCAATCGACCGCCAGTTGCGTGTCCTCCAGCGCCGCCGGAAAAGGATGCTCGGGCGCGAGCCGGTAGCCCACCGACAGCACCGCGATGTTTGCGCCATTTGCCAGCTCACGGCACAGCACGTCGTAGGTGCCCACGCTGCCCAGGCACCAGCCCCCGCCATGGCAGTAAACGAGCAAGGGCAAAACCGCATCCGGCGTCGCTTGCAGCGGGCGGTAGAGTCGCGTGATCAGGGCGCTGCCATCAGCACGCGCCATCGGGACTTCGGAGACCGACGCCACCGGCGGCGCATCCGGCCGAAAGGCAAAGAGGAGTTTTTCAAACGAACGCCGCGCCTGTCCCTCGTTGAGCTGACAAAGGCGTGGCGCACCGACCCGGTACATCATGTCGAGCAGCGACTTCGCCTTGGGGTCGAGCGGCAAGAGGAACGCTCCATGAACAGGAAAACGCGGTAAAGCAGCGACTTTGCAAGCCACCCCGGTGGGCGATAGAATCCGGGCCTTCGTGCGCGCGGCTTTATCCCTTGTGGCGCCGCCAATGCACGGCGAAGGCTTCGCGCCGGTGAAATTAACACCGGGCAAATTCGCGCGGCGTGCATCCAAATAATACTGGTGCCGGGAGAGGGACTCGAACCCTCACGATGTCACCATCGGCGGATTTTGAGTCCGCTGCGTCTACCGATTCCGCCACCCCGGCGCGGCGTAGCGGCGCATTATCGCCAAAACAGGAACACACATCAAGCGCATGCCATTGACGCTCGACGACTTTGACTACGAATTGCCCGACGCGCTGATCGCACAGGCCCCCCTGCCCGAGCGCACCGCCAGCCGCCTGCTGGTGGTTCGGGGCAATGCGTTGGCCGATGAGCGCATCACCGATCTGCCGGCGCAGCTCACGCCCGACGACCTGCTCGTGTTCAACGACACGCGCGTCATCCACGCGCGCCTGATGGGGTGTAAAGCCACCGGTGGACAGATCGAAGTGATGATCGAGCGCCCGATTGGCGACCATGAAGCGCTTGCCCAGGTGCGCGCCAGCAAGTCGCCCAAAGCAGGCAACACCCTGCGACTGGCCGACGCCTTCGACGTTGAAGTCATCGGCCGCGCCGGCGATTTCTTCCACCTGCGCTTTCCGGGCGACCGCAGCGTGGTCGACTATGCCGAACGCTATGGCGCCCTGCCGCTGCCGCCCTACATCACGCGCGCCGCCGCCGACGCCGATGAAACGCGTTACCAGACGGTTTTTGCCCGCCATCCCGGCTCGGTCGCCGCGCCCACCGCCGGACTGCATTTCGACGATGCGCTGCTCGCGCGTATCCAGGCAGGCGGCGTGCGCACCGCCGCAGTGACCTTGCATGTCGGCGCCGGCACCTACCAGCCGGTGCGCGTGCGCAATCTAGCCGAACACGTCATGCACCGCGAATGCTATGTCATTCCGGCCGACACGGTCGCTGCCGTCGAGGCGACGCGCGCGCGCGGCGGGCGCGTCGTGGCGGTCGGCACCACCAGCCTGCGTGCGCTCGAATCCGCCGCCCAGGCCGGCCCGCTGGCCGCCGGCGACGGCGAGACGGCGCTATTCATCACGCCGGGGTATCGCTTCCGCGTCGTCGACGCGCTGCTGACCAATTTCCACCTGCCCCGATCGACCTTGCTCATGCTCGTCTCCGCCTTTTCCGGCATCGACACCATCCGTGCCGCCTACGGCCACGCCATCGCACAGCAGTACCGGTTTTTCAGCTATGGCGACGCCATGTTTCTCAGCCGGAGTGACGCGTGAGCGATACCAGGAGTGACGCGTGAGCATCACGTTCGAACGCCTCGCCAGCGACGGTGCGGCGCGCCGCGGCCGCCTCACGCTCAATCATGGCGTGGTCGACACGCCCGCCTTCATGCCCGTGGGCACGTATGGCACGGTCAAGGCGATGACGCCGCAGGCGCTGGCCGACACCGGCGCGCAGATCTGTCTGGGCAACACCTTTCATCTGTGGCTGCGTCCCGGGGTCGAGATTCTCAACACCTTCGGCGGCCTGCACCGCTTCATGGCCTGGGACAAGCCGATCCTCACCGACTCAGGCGGCTTTCAGGTATTCAGCCTCGGAAAGCTGCGCAAGATCAGCGAGGAAGGCGTGCGCTTCGCCTCGCCGATCGACGGCGCGCGCTTATTCCTCACGCCGGAAGATTCGATGCATATCCAGCGCGCGCTGAATTCCGACATCGCGATGATCTTCGACGAATGCACGCCGTACCCGGCCACGCTTGAGGCCGCCGCCGATTCGATGCGACTGTCACTGCGCTGGGCGCGCCGCTCGCGCGATGCCTTCGATTCGAGCGAAAACCCCAACGCATTGTTCGGCATCGTGCAAGGTGGCATGTATGAGACGCTGCGCGACGAATCACTCGCGGGCCTCGAAGAAATCGGCTTCGACGGTTTTGCCATCGGCGGCCTGTCGGTCGGCGAACCGAAGGACGACATGCAGCGCATCCTGGCGCACATCGCGCCGCGCCTGCCGCAGGACAAGCCGCGATATCTGATGGGCGTCGGCACGCCCGAAGATCTGGTCGCCGGAGTGACCCAGGGCATCGACATGTTCGACTGCGTGATGCCGACGCGCAACGCGCGCAACGGCTGGCTGTTCACACGCTTCGGCGACCTCAAGATCAAGAATGCGCGCCACCGCGACGACACCCGTCCGCTCGATCCGACCTGCGAATGCCATACCTGCCAGCACTTTACGCGCGCCTATCTGCACCATCTTCATCGCACCCGCGAAATTCTCGGCTGCATGCTCAATACCATCCACAACCTGCACTACTACCAGGCGCTCATGACGCAGCTTCGCGAAGCCATTGCCAACGGCTCGCTGACGGCGTTCACGCAGCGCTTCCACGACGAACGAAGCCGCAGCGCGGACATGTGAATTTGCGCACGCTGCTATAATTTGCCTCTTTTTTTTTGATCCCACGCGATCGGAGTCCAACGTGCTGATTTCCAATGCCTACGCCCAAACCGCTGGAGCGTCTGACGCGACCAGCGGCCTGATGGGCCTGCTGCCCCTGCTGCTGATGTTTGCGGTGCTCTACTTCCTCATGATTCGCCCACAAATGAAGCGTGCCAAGGAACACAAAGCCCTGGTTGCCGCGCTCGCCAAGGGCGATGAAGTGATGTTTGCCGGCGTCGTCGGTCGGATAACGCAGGTCGGCGACGCATACGCCGAAGTGGAAGTGGCCGACAACGTCGTCGTCAAAGTGCAGAAAGCGGCCATCGCCAACGTGTTGCCCAAGGGCACGCTCAAGGCCATCTGATCGCTGGGTTATTGCGGGCGGCTGAGCCGCCCGCGCCATTTCCGCCCACCGCATTTCATTGATTCACGCCGTCTCCCGAGCGCCTCCGATATGAACCGCTACCCTCTCTGGAAGAATCTCCTCATCGGCTTCGTGCTGATTTGCGGATTGCTATACACGCTGCCCAACTTCTATGGCGAAGTGCCGGCGGTGCAGGTGTCGAGCGGCAAGGCGACGCTCAAACTCGATGCGTCCGAAATGGAGCGGCGTCTCGGCGACATCCTCAAGTCGGCCGGCGTGCCGAATACCGGCATCTTCTCCGACGCCAACAGCGTGCGCGCACGCTTCGAAAACACCGATGTGCAGTTGCATGCCAAGGACGCGATCGAGCAGGCGCTCAATCCCGATCCGAGCGACCCGAGCTACGTGGTGGCGCTCAACCTGCTCTCCGCTTCGCCCAACTGGCTGACCCAGCTCAACGCGCTGCCGATGTATCTCGGCCTCGACCTGCGCGGCGGCGTGCACTTCCTGCTGGAAGTCGACATGGACGCCGCCCTCACCAAACGCATTGACGCCGCGGCGGGCGATCTGCGCACGCTCATGCGTGACGAGGGCGTACGCCATGCCGGCATTCGCCGCGTCGGCAAATCGGTCGAAATCCGCTTCCGCGACACCGCCACGCGCGACGCCGCACGCGCCGCGATCGCCCGCAGCACACCCGACCTGCAACTGACCGACCGCGACGACAGCGAACAGCCGCGTCTGCTTGCCACGCTGACCGCGCCCGCCGCCAAGACGCTGCAAGAGTTCGCGATCCGCCAGAACATCTCGACGCTCAACAACCGCATCAACGAGTTGGGTGTGGCCGAACCGATCATTCAGCAGCAAGGTGCCGATCGCATCGTGGTGCAGTTGCCCGGCGTGCAGGATGTGGCCAAGGCGAAGGACATTCTCGGCCGCACCGCCACGCTGGAAATTCGCCTGGTGGACGACACCCCGGGCCGGCTCGAAGCGGCAATTAGCGGGCAGATCCCGTTCGGCGACGAACTGTATACCGAGCGCGGCGGTCGACCGCTGCTGGTCAAGAAGCAGGTGGTGCTCACTGGCGACCGCCTCACCGACGCCCAACCCGGCTTCGACGGCCAGACCAACGAACCGGCCGTGCATCTCACGCTCGACGCTGCCGGCGCACGCATTTTCCGCGACGTCACACGCGAAAACGTCAATAAACGCATGGCCATCCTGCTGATTGAAAAGGGCAAGGGCGAGGTCGTCACGGCGCCGGTCATTCGCACCGAGATCGCCGGCGGCCGCGTGCAGATTTCCGGCCAGATGACCACCACCGAAGCGAACGACGTCGCCCTGCTGCTGCGCGCCGGTTCGCTCGCCGCACCGATGGAAATCATCGAGGAACGCACGGTCGGCCCAAGTCTCGGTGCCGAGAACATCGAAAAAGGCTTCGACTCCACAATGTGGGGTTTCACCGCCATCGCGGTGTTCATGATCGCCTACTACGGTCTGTTCGGCCTGGTTTCGGTGATCGCGCTGTCGTCCAACCTGTTGCTGCTGATCGCCCTGCTGTCGGTGCTGCAGGCGACACTGACGCTGCCCGGTATTGCCGCAATTGCGCTTACGCTTGGCATGGCGATCGACGCCAACGTGCTGATCAACGAACGCATCCGCGAGGAGTTGCGCAATGGCTCGTCGCCGCAGGCCGCCATCAGTGCCGGCTACGACCGCGCCTTCGACACCATTCTCGACTCCAACGTCACCACGCTGATTGCCGGCGTCGCGCTGCTGATTTTCGGCTCCGGCCCGATACGCGGCTTCGCGGTGGTGCACTGCCTGGGGATTCTCACCTCGATGTTCAGCTCCATTCTGGTCTCGCGCATGATCGTGAATCTCATTTACGGTCGTCGCCGCAAGGTGGCTGCGCTGTCGATCGGGCAGGTATGGAAGCCGGAAAGCAGCACCTGATGAACCTTGGCCAGCCGCCAGGGCTGGCCCGCTAAAACGCCGACGCGCCGCTGACGCGCTGCACGCAAGGACACGCGACAAATGGAATTCTTCCGCATCAAGAACGACATCCCGTTCATGAAGCATGCGCTGATATTCAACGTGATATCGGTGATTACCTTCGTGCTCGCGGTGCTCTTTCTGCTCACCCGTGGCCTTAACCTTAGCGTCGAATTCACCGGCGGCACGCTGCTGGAAGTAAATTTCGCCAGCGCCCCGCAAGTGCAGTCCATCCGCGAAGCGCTCGGCGAGGACGGCTACCCCGACGCACAGGTGCAGAATTTCGGCAGCGCGCGCGACATCCTCATCCGCCTGCCCAATCGCGACGATCTCGACACCAATCGCGTCTCCGAACTCGTACTGGGCGTACTTGACGGCATGGGCGGCCCGAAGGCCCAAATGCGACGTGTCGAATTCGTCGGTCCGCAGGTCGGCAAGGAACTCGCCGCCGACGGCGGCATGGCGCTGCTGCTGGTGGTGACCGGTATCATGCTTTATCTGGCGCTACGCTTCGAATGGCGTTTTGCGGTTTCCGCGATCATCGCCAATATGCATGACGTCATCATCATTCTCGGCTTCTTCGCCTTCTTCCAGTGGGAGTTCTCGCTCGCCGTGTTGGCGGCGGTACTCGCCGTGCTCGGCTACTCGGTGAACGAATCGGTGGTGGTGTTCGACCGGGTGCGCGAAACCTTCAAGAAAAAGCGCGGAATGACCACCCCCGAAGTGCTCAACCACGCCATCACCCGCACCATCTCGCGCACCGTCATCACCCACGGCAGCACGCAGGTGATGGTGTTGTCGATGCTGCTCTTCGGCGGCGAAACGCTGTACTACTTCGCGCTCGCACTGACCATCGGCATCCTCTTCGGCATCTACTCCTCGGTGCTTGTCGCCAGCCCGATCGTGATGTGGCTGGGCGTCTCGCGCGAGCAATTCGTCAAGCCGAAGAAACAGAAAGAAGAAGCCGTCGTTTGATGCACCCCGGTCGGTGCCAAGCACAACCCGTAGGGTGCAATAACCGAATGGCATTGCACCCTCCGACCGTTGATCGGTGTAAATCGGCTTCCGCCTATTGCACCCGACGCACGGACAAACAATGCAAATAAACTTCTTCGTCCTGCCCCTCTACCTCGGCCTTTACGGCCTTGCAGCGTTCATGCTTTTGCGTGCGTGGCGCATCGGCAAACGCAACCGGCTTGACCTGGTAGCCAACTGGAGTGGCAAGCAGCTCGAAAACCCCGAGCGCTACAAACAGATATTCACCGCCATCAATCTGGTCGGCGGCATCGCCCTGCTGGCGCTTGCCGTCCTCGTGCTCATCGTCGGCTTGCCGTTCAGCGTGTGGGTGTCACTCGCCGCACTGATCTTCTGGGCCTACTTCTTCACCTATCACTTCCTGCACTTCTCCAGCCGCAAAGCGGCAGCACGTGAATCCAAGACGCCGGCAGAGGCCAGGAAACAGAAATCCTGATGCCGGAGGCTTCGTAGGTTGGGCTGACGAAGGAAGCCCAACATCCCGGTGACCGCCAAATGTTGGGCTTCGCTACGCTCTGCCCAACCTGCCTGATCGCGTCCCTCCAATCCACACAAAGGCCGACCGTCGCTGGACCGGTTTCAGCGCCCGCCTGGGCGTCGGGATGGCAGACCGATACCCGTCACACGGCAAACACCTGCTTGACCCGCAGCGTCTCACCCCGCTCCACCAGACCGATCAATCGATCGATATTCGGATGCTTTCCGGGATTCAGCCTCGCGTCCTCGGTATGCTCGGCATACAGTTCCAGACCTTTTTTGGCAGCCTCGGGAGAAATGGCCCCGTAGAGCTGCGCAAGATGGTTGTACACCGCGAGCGAACCACCCTGCCCCGGCTTGTTTTCAATCACCCCGAGCACCGTATCGTCGGCGCCAATCAGTTG
>CBDTZF010000017.1:0-15677 GCA_965364825.1 uncultured Rhodocyclaceae bacterium
GGCGCCCCGCGCCCTGCTTCATGCTGATGACGGCGCGCGGTAGTTGGTAGGTCATGAAGGGGTTGACGCCTGCCTTGCGCAAATGCGCGATCCGCGCGGCGAGCACCGGGTCATCGGGCGGCGCGAAGGGCAGCTTGTCGATGATGACGACGGACAGCGCATCGCCGGGCACATCGACGCCTTCCCAGAAACTCTGGCTGGCGACCAATACCGCATTACCCAACTCGCGGAAACGCGCCAGGAGTTGACTGCGCGAGGCTTCGCCTTGCACCAACACCGGAAGCTTGTGATCGCTCGCGTCGAGCGCGTCGGCGAGCCGCGCGTGAATCCGTCGCATCGAACGCAGCGAGGTGCACAACACAAAGGTGCGCCCCTCGGCGGCTTCGATCAGCGGCAAGGCCACGTCGGCGACGGCATCGGGGTATTCCGGCGAATTGGGATCCGGCATCGGCGACGGCGCGTAAAGCATGGCGTGTGCGTCGTAGTCGAAGGGGCTGCCCCAGACCGCGGTCTGGGCCGGCGTTTCCAGCCAGTCGAGGCCCATTTCGCGGATGTAGTGCCCGAAGTCCTGACCGACCGCCAGGGTCGCCGAGGTAAACAACCAGGCGCGCGGGTGGCCCTGCATTTGCCGTACAAAAAGTTCACCAATCTGCAGCGGCGTGCTGTGCACCAGAATGGACTGGGTGAACACCTCGGCCCAGCGCACGACGTCCGATGTATCGGGCGAAATCCAGCCGCGCAGCCGCGTCATCATTTCGGTGAGGCGCCGCTGGCAATTCGTCAGACCTTCGGAGCGCTCCGCCTGGGTGGCGAGCAACTCGCCAAAACCGCTCAGTGTATCGGCCAGCGACTTCACGGCGGGCATGAAGCCGCTGTGGCGATCGAGTTGCTCCAGGCTGATGCGCGCGTTTTCGTCCTTGACCGACAAGCGCCAATCGCGCGCCGCCTTTTCGACTTTGCGGGTGCGTTCGATCAACTCGCGGCAGTCGGCCGCGCCGGCCAGCGCCTCGTTTCGCGTATCGCGCGCCAGTTCGATGACTTGCGCGCTGGACACCGATTCGCCGAAGAACATCGTCGCCGTTTCCGGCAATTGATGGGCCTCGTCGAAAATGACGGTATTGCACGACGGCAGTAGTTCGCCCATGCCTTCGTCGCGCAACACGACATCGGCAAAGAACAGGTGATGATTGACCACCACCACGTCGGCCTCCATGGCGTTGCGTCGCGCGGCGAGCACGAAGCACTCCTTGACGTTGGGGCAGTCCTGCCCAAGGCAGTTGTCGCGTGTCGAGGTTGCCGCCATCCACGCGCCGCTGTCTTCGGGCACGTCGGTACATTCGGATTTGTCGCCGCTGGCGGTTACCTTGGCGAAACGTACGATCTGGCGCAAGTGTGCCGCCTCTTCCGCACTACGCAGACGCCCTTCATTGGCATTTCGCGCGAGGTGGTAATGGCATACGTAGTTTGATCGCCCCTTCAGCAAGGCGGTGGATACCGACAGCTTGAGGGCCTCGCGCACGGTAGGTAGATCGCGGCGGTAGAGTTGGTCCTGCAGGGTTTTGGTACCGGTGGAAACGAGCACCTTGCCGCCCGACTGAAGCGCCGGCACGAGATAGGCAAAGGTCTTGCCAGTGCCCGTCCCCGCTTCGGCAACCAGCACCTCGGAGGCCTCAATGGTTGCCGCGATGCGCTGTGCCATTTCAATCTGCTGAGGCCGCGGCAGGAAACCGGGCACCACTTTGGCGAGCGCGCCTTGCGGGCCGAATACATCGGCGAGCTCACTCATCGTTTCGGTTCTCGGCACCAGCGACTGCTCACACTAAATCGGCGGTCACGCTCGTCCACAGGGCAAGGCGCACCGAAGCCGCCTCGGTGGCTCCCAGGCAACGAGTGCAACGCAGTGGCGACGCTTTCGGGACACAACGTGATCTGTCGATTTAGTTTGAACAGACCCTACTCCGGGCGGTGCGCTTCTGCCAGATAATCATGTGACCGCATTTCCATCAGGCGGCTGACGGTGCGTTCGAACTCATTGGCATAGTGGCCTTCGCGATAAAGGTCTTCGGCAGGCACCGCGGCACTCATGATCAGATTCACGCGGCAATCATAGAGGACGTCGATCAACCACGTAAAACGTCGCGCTTCGCTCGACATGCTGGCGGACATCTTCGGTACGGCAGAAAGCAAAATCGTGTGATGCGCGCGGGCAAGTTCGAGGTAGTCATTTTGCGAGCGCGGACCACCGCACAACGCGGGAAAGAGGAACCAAACCACGCCGGGCGCGATACGCTGCGCGGGAATGCGGCGCCCCAGCACTTCGACCTCGCCACCGGTGCCGGGAAACCCCGCGATCTTGATGAAAGCAGCGGTCAAGCGCTCACGCGCCCTGGCGTCGTCTGGAATGAGGTAGGTATCCATCTGCGACAAGGATTGCAAGCGATAGTCGGTGCCGTCGTCGATCTCTATGACGTTGAAGTGCCTATTGATGAACTTGATCGTGGGCAGAAAATTGATGCGCTGCAAGCCGTTGGGGTAGAGCCCGTCGGGCGGGTAATTCGACGTCATCACAAAGATCACGCCACGCTCGTACAGCGCTTCGAGCAGGCGCCCGAGAATCATCGCATCGGCGATGTCGGACACGTGAAACTCGTCAAAGCACAACAGCCGCGTATCGGTGGCAATATGGTCTGCGACGGTCTGCAGCGGATCGGAGGTGTGATTGAGCGACTTGAGATCGTTATGCACCTCGCGCATGAAGGCATGAAAATGAACGCGCCGCTTGCGCTGATAAGGCACCACTTCATAGAAGCAATCCATCAGAAAGCTCTTCCCGCGGCCGACGCCACCCCAGAAGTACACGCTCTTCGGCAGTGCGGGCTTGGCGAAAATCTTGCGCAGCAAGCTGCGCCGCGCCACCTTGAAGCCCAGCAGTTCGGAATACAGGGTTTGCAGCCGTTGCACGGCGGCGCGTTGAGAGGGATCGGCCTGAAAGCCGCGCTCTGCCAGCGCGGCCTGGTAGGCGTCCACCATGCCCGTTTCGGACACGTTGAGCACGGAATGGGGCATGGTCACAAGAGTTTGGTCGCAGTTTGGTTACAGAAAGGCCAAGGCGGGTGGCGGACGTTCCCTCACCCGCCACCCGCCTTGGCATTGCGTCAGTGATGGTCAGAAGTGCAACGGCCGCTTGTGAACCGCAAGCGCGGCTTCGTGAACGGTTTCGGACAAGGTCGGATGGGCGTGGCAGATTCGCGCCAGATCTTCAGCAGCACCGCGGAACTCCATCGTGACCACCGCTTCGGCAATCAACTCGGAGGCATTGTTGCCAACGATATGAACGCCAAGGACACGATCGGTGTTGGCGCATGCAATCACCTTGACGAAGCCCGTGGTGTCGCCCTGACCCAGCGCCCGTCCGTTGGCCGCAAAAGGTATCTTTCCGGTGCGGTATTCCACGCCTTCAGCTTTGAGCTGCTGTTCAGTCTTGCCAACCCAGGCAATTTCCGGCGACGTATAGATGACCCAGGGCACGGTGTTGAAGTCGCAATGACCCGCCTGGCCGTCCATCATCTCGGCAACCATCACCGCTTCTTCCATCGCCTTGTGCGCCAGCATCGGACCGCGCACAACGTCACCCACCGCCCACACGCCCGGCAGATTGGTTTTGCAGTGCTCGTCGACCTCGACAAAACCGCGATCATCGATCTTGAGGCCGACCGCATCGGCGTTGAGTCCGTCGGTATTCGGCACACGGCCAACGGAAACGATCAGCGTGTCGAACACCGCTTTTTGTTTGCCGTCCTTGTCTTCGTACTCCACCGTCACGGACTTCTTGTTTTTGGCCGGCGTGATCGACCCCACCTTGACGCCGAGCTTGATGTCGAGCCCCTGCTTGGTGAAGACCTTCTGCGCTTCCTTGGCGACATCCTGATCAGTGGCCGCGAGAAAACTGTCCATCGCTTCGAGTATGGTCACTTCCGAGCCGAGGCGACGCCAAACCGAACCCATTTCCAGACCGATCACGCCGGAGCCAATCAGACCCAGGCGTTTGGGCACCGCGTCGAGTTCGAGCGCGCCAATGTTGTCGCAAATGAGCGTGTTGTCGACCGGCACGTCTGGCAGGTGGCGCGCAGTGGAACCGGTGGCAACGATCACCTGCTTGGCTTCGACACTTTGGTCGCCGACCTTCATTTTCCAGCCATCTTCGGCCTTGCTGACGAAGCTGCCGTGACCGGACAGCATTGTCACCTTGTTCTTCTTGAACAGGCCCTTGATGCCCTGGGTGAGCTGATCGACCACCTTGGCCTTGCGCGCGATCATGGTGGACACGTCGATGCTGGCCTTGCCGACCTTGATGCCCTGATCGGCAAAGCTGTGATCGACTTCCGCAAACATGTGCGAGGTGTGCAGCAGCGCCTTTGACGGAATGCAGCCTACGTTGAGGCAAGTTCCGCCAAGACGCGGCTCGCCTTTCGGGTCGGCGTACGGATTGGACTCCGCACACGCGGTCTTGAAACCGAGCTGTGCGGCACGAATCGCCGCGATATAGCCGCCGGGGCCGCCGCCAATCACAAGCACGTCAAACTGTGAATTCGACATTCATCTCTCTCCCATTGAATTCCGGGCGAGCCGGTTCGGCTCGCCCGGAGCTGTTCTCAGACGTCGAGCAGCAGGCGCGCCGGGTCTTCGAGCGCCTCTTTCATCGTCACCAGGCCAAGCACCGCCTCGCGTCCATCGACAATGCGATGGTCGTAGGACATGGCGAGGTAATTGATCGGGCGGATGACAATCTGGCCGTTCTCGACGACTGCGCGATCCTTGGTGGCATGAATGCCCAGAATGGCCGACTGCGGCGGATTGATGATCGGTGTCGACAACATCGAGCCGAACACGCCGCCATTGGAAATGGAGAAGGTGCCACCGGTGAGTTCTTCCATCGACAGCTTGCCGTCCTTTGCCTTCTGTCCATATTCGGCGATCTTCTTCTCGATGTCGGCAATCGACATCTGGTCGACATCACGAATGATCGGTACGACCAGTCCGCGGGGGCTACCCACGGCAATGCCGATATCGAAGTAGCCGTGATAGACGATGTCATTGCCGTCGACCGAGGCATTGATGATCGGGAATTTTTTCAGCGCGGCCACCACAGCCTTGACGAAGAAGCCCATGAAGCCGAGGCGCACGCCGTGCGCTTTCTCGAACTTCTCGCCGTACTGCTTGCGCATCGCCATGACGGGCGCCATGTTCACTTCGTTGAACGTGGTGAGGATGGCGTTTTCGTTCTTCGACTGAAGCAGGCGCTCGGCAATGCGCGCGCGCAAGCGCGTCATCGGCACGCGCTCTTCCGGGCGGTCACCCTCGGTCATTATCGGCGCGGCAGCGGCTGGTCCGCCTTTGCTCGCGCTCGTGGCGTCTTCCCTGGTGACACGGCCACCGCGGCCAGTGCCCTTGACGTCTTCTTCCGCGACGCCTTTCTCCGCCAGCACCTTGCGTGCCGACGGGCTCGCCGAGCCATCGGAATCCGTCCCTTTCGCTACCGGTTGTTCCGCCTTCGGCGCCGCTTCCGAAGCCTTCTCGTCGCTGCTCGCAGCTACCGAGGCTTTCGCCTCAGTGTCGATCTGGGCAATCACATCGCCGCTGCCGACGGTCTCGCCGTCACCCCTGACAATCTTTACGAGCACGCCGTCGGACGGTGCGGGTGTTTCCAGCACCACCTTGTCGGTTTCAATATCGATCAGGTTCTCGTCGCGAGAAACGGCCTCCCCCTCCTTCTTGTGCCAATTGACCAGCGTGGCTTCCGATACCGACTCGGAAAGTTGCGGAACTTTGACTTCGATTAGCATTTATTCACCCCCCGGAATTTCATCCATGTTTGTTATTCAATCAATCTGAATCGGGCTAAAGGCGTTCTGGATCACCGTACGTTGCTGCTCGCTGTGCTTGGCGAAATACCCCACCGCCGGCGATGCCGACGCTTGGCGGGCGACAAGCAACAGGCGTTGTTTGGGGCCAAGCACATTGATCAGATGCTGGCGCGATGCAAACCAGTACCACGCACCCTGATTGCGCGGTTCCTCCTGACACCATACGACCTCTTTTATGTTTGGATATTTCGTCAGTTCGGCGCGGAACGCGTCGCGTGGGAACGGATACATTTGCTCGATCCGCACCACGGCAATGTCCTTGATCCCCTCTTCCCGGCGATAGGCCATCAGTTCGTAGTAGATCTTCCCCGAGCACAGCACAACGCGTTTGACCTTCTCCGCGTCGAGTTCGTCCACCTCGCCAATGACCGTCTGGAAGCTTCCATGGGCCAAATCGTCGAGGCTGGAAACGGCATTCTTGTGACGTAACAGGGATTTTGGCGTGATGACAACCAGCGGCTTGCGCAGCTTGCGTACCATCTGACGGCGCAGCAGGTGGAAAATCTGCGCGGGCGTAGTCGGCACGCATACCTGCATGTTTTTCTCCGCGCACAAGGTCATGAAGCGCTCGATTCGTGCCGAAGAATGCTCCGGCCCCTGCCCTTCGTAACCATGCGGCAGCAAGATGGTCAGACCGACGATGCGGCCCCATTTTGCTTCGCCCGAGCTGATGAATTGGTCAATGACGACCTGAGCGCCGTTCACAAAGTCGCCAAACTGCGCTTCCCAAACCACCAAATCGTCCGGCTCGGCGGTGGCATAGCCATATTCAAAGGCAAGAACGGCTTCCTCGGAGAGCACCGAGTCGTACACCTGCACTCGCCCCTGACCATCCTGGATGTGCGCGAGTGGTATGTAAGCGCCCTGGTCCCAGCTTTCGCGATTCTGGTCGTGAAGCACCGCATGCCGGTGGAAGAAGGTACTGCGTCCGACGTCTTCGCCCGATACCCGGACGCCGTAGCCCTGGACCAGTAGACTGGCATACGCCAGATTCTCGCCCATGCCCCAGTCGATCGGATGTTCACCTCGGCCCATGGCGGCGCGATCATCGATGATCTTCTTGACGCGTGAATGCAGCTTGAACCCTTCCGGCAGCGTGGTCAGACGCTCCGCAAGCCGCTGGACTTCCTGGATCGGCACGGACGTATCCGCTTCGTCGGTGTATTCGCGTCCGATGAAGGGCGTCCAGTCCACGGCGAAGTGGCGGTCGTGACCGGAGAGCACCGGATTGGCCAGCAGCTCGCCCTTGTCGAGGTGTTCCCGGTACTCGGCGATCATCTGATCCGGCTCGTCTTCCGAGCACACCGTTTCCTGCACCAGGCGATCCGCATATATTTTGCGCGTGCCGGGATGTTGGGCAATCTTGCGATACATCAACGGCTGGGTCACCATCGGCTCGTCCTGCTCGTTGTGACCGAGCTTGCGGAAGCAGATCAGGTCGACGACCACGTCTTTCTTGAACTCGTTGCGAAATTCAACCGCCAAGCGCGTGACCAGCGCGACCGCTTCCGGGTCGTCCCCATTGACGTGGAAGATCGGTGCTTCGACCATCTTGAAAATTTCGGTGCAATACAGCGCCGATCGGTAGTCGCGCGGATCGGAGGTCGTGAACCCGATCTGGTTGTTGATCACGAGGTGCAGCGTGCCACCGGTGCCATAACCCCGCGTCTGCGAGAAGTTGAGCATCTCCTGGTTGACGCCCTGACCGGCAACCGCCGAGTCACCGTGGATCAGTACCGGCAGAACCTGCACCTTCTCTGTGTCCTTGCGACGCAGCTGGCGCGCGTACACCGAACCTTCCACCACCGGATTGATGATCTCGAGGTGCGACGGGTTGAAGGACAGCGTCAGGTGCACCGGACCGCCCGGCGTCATGACGTCGCTGGAGAAGCCTTTGTGGTACTTCACGTCACCCGCGGTGAGGTCGATGTCGCCCTTGCCCTCGAATTCGGCAAACAGCTCGGACGGCGATTTCCCCAGCGTATTGACCAACACGTTGAGACGGCCACGGTGGGCCATGCCGATGACGATTTCCTGGGCGCCGAAACCGCCGGCGACGTTGATCAGCTCGTCCATGGCGACGATAGTCGTGTCACCGCCCTCCAGCGAGAAGCGCTTCTGTCCGACGTATTTCGTGTGCAAGTACTTTTCCAGCGTTTCCGCGGCGGTCACCCGACGCAAGATGCGCTTCTTCTTCTCGGCCGAATACGTCGGCGTACCGCGGATGCTCTCGAGGCGCGCCTGGATCCAGCGTTTCTGGGCAATATCGGCGATGTACATGTACTCGGAGCCGATCGAGCCGCAGTAGGTCTGGCGCAGTGCTTCGAGAATCTCGCGCAAACTCGCCTGGTCGGTCGAGAAGCCATGGAACGAGCCGACGTTGAACTGCGCATTCAGGTCGCCTTCGGTGAAGCCATAATAGGACGGCTCGAGTTCAGGCACCTGGGCACGATCCTTGCGCTTGAGCGGATCGAGATCGGCCCAGCGATTGCCCAGAAAGCGATAGGCATTGATCAGTTGCAGCGCGCTGACCTGACGCTTGTTATCCACAGCGGCCGCTACTCGCCTTGTCGGCGGACGTTTGGCCAGTTCCTCGAAGGCGGCAATGATGGGCCCGTGAGCCACGTCACGCACCGCGGCTGCAGCGCCCACCTTGAGCCCGTCGAAGTAGGTCCGCCACTCGTCGGGCACGCTCTGCGGGTCCGCGAGATATTCCTCATAGAGCTCTTCGACGAATGGCGCATTGCTGCCGAAGAGCATCGAGTTGCTACGCAGTTGCTTCATCATATGGAATACCACCCAGGTCTGGATTTGATCTGTCCGCCTTCGACAGGTGCGAGGGTATGTGCAAAAACGGGATGATCAAGCTGCACCGCTGTGACCACCCCGCATTGCATCTTGTTATTTCCCTCCCTCGTGCTGTTCCCCGTTACCGCTGTCCGAGGGGTACGACATCGCGCTGCGCCTTACCCACATAAAGCTGGCGCGGACGGCCAATCTTGTACTCCGAGTCGGTCAGCATTTCTTCCCACTGCACCATCCAGCCCACCGTTCGCGCCAGCGCGAAGACGCAGGTGAACATCGAGGTTGGAACCCCAAGCGCTTTTTGCACGATGCCAGAATAGAAATCGACGTTCGGGTACAACTTCTTCTCGACGAAATACTCGTCTTCCAGCGCGATCTTTTCCAGCTCCATGGCCAGCTTGAAGAGGCGATCGTCCTCCAAGCCCAGCTCCGACAAAACGTCATAGGAGACCTTGCGCATGAGCTTTGCGCGCGGATCGAAGTTCTTATATACGCGATGACCAAAACCCATCAACTTGAAAGGATCGTCCTTGTCTTTCGCGCGTTTGATGAACTCGCCCACATGGGAGACATCACCAATCTCCTCGAGCATGTTCAGGCAAGCCTCGTTGGCGCCACCGTGAGCCGGGCCCCACAGGCAGGCAATACCGGCGGAAATGCAGGCAAACGGATTGGCGCCCGAGGAGCCCGCCAGCCGCACCGTCGAGGTGGACGCGTTCTGCTCGTGATCGGCGTGCAGCGTGAAGATGGTATCGAGCGCGTGCACCAGCACCGGGTTCGGTTCAAACGACTCGCACGGTGTGCCGAACATCATGTGCATGAAGTTGGCGGTGTAACCAAGGTCGTTGCGCGGATACATGAAGGGCTGGCCCGCGTTGTATTTGTAGGCCATGGCGACGATGGTCGGAAGTTTCGCGACCAGACGGTTGAACGAGATGTTGCGATGCTCGGCGTCGGAAATGTCCATGGCATCGTGGTAGAACGCCGACAGCGCGCCCACCACGCCGACCATCACCGCCATCGGATGCGCATCACGCCGAAAACCAGTGAAAAACTTGTGGATCTGGTCGTGCAGCATGGTGTGGTTCTTGATCGTATTCTCGAACTCGACCTTCTCCGTGCTCGACGGCAACTCGCCGTTCTTGAGCAAATAGGCCACTTCAAGAAAATTGCAGTGCTCGGCGAGCTGTTCGATCGGGTAACCGCGATAGAGCAATTCACCCTTGTCGCCGTCGATGTAAGTGATGGTCGATTGGCAACTGGCAGTGGACAGGAAACCGGAATCGTAGGTCCACAAGCCGGTCTGACCCCCCAGCGAACGGATGTCGATGACATCGTTGCCGACGGTGCCCTGCATGATCGGAAAATCGTAGGCCTTTCCGTCGATAGTGAGTGTAGCGTTACGTTCATTACTCATAACTCGTCCTTTGGGTTACCCGTTGGTAATGCTATGCGTGGAAGAGCTGCTGCATGTACCCGGTCGGCGCATCGCTTTGATGAGCGACATCCAGCGCGACTCGGGGCATGCGGTGTTGCCATTGATCATGGCCCATAGATCGTGATCTTCCAGCAACAGCAGATCCTGCAGATCCAATAGCTGAGCATCGCTCAACTGATCGAAGTCATTTTCGAGAAAGCGTGCCAGTACCAGATCAAGCTCAAGCAAGGCCCGGCGACAATGCCAGCGCATACGTCCCCGGCTGACCGTCATACCGCCCGAACCAACATCATGTCCTTGATCTTGCCGATAGCCCGCGTCGGATTGAGGTGCTTCGGACAAACATCGACGCAGTTCATGATCGAGTGGCAGCGGAACAAGCGGTACGGGTCTTCGAGATTGTCCAGACGTTCGCTGGTCGCCTGATCGCGCGTGTCGGCGAGAAAGCGGTACGCGTTGAGCAAACCAGCGGGGCCGACGAACTTGTCGGGATTCCACCAGAAGGACGGGCATGCGGTGGAGCAACAGGCGCACAGAATGCACTCGTAAAGACCATTGAGTTCTTCCCGCTCCTCCGGCGTCTGCAAGCGCTCCCGCTCGGGTGGTGCTTCATCATTGATCAGGTAGGGCTTGATCGAATGATATTGCTTGAAGAACTGGGTCATATCGACGATCAGGTCGCGAATGATCGGCAGCCCGGGCAGCGGGCGCAGCGTGATCGGTTGCGTGAGGCTGTCAACGTCGGTCAGGCAGGCCAGGCCGTTCTTGCCATTGATGTTCATCGCATCCGAGCCGCAGACACCTTCACGGCATGAACGTCTGAATGCGAACGAATCGTCGAGCACCTTGAGGCGCACGATGGCATCGAGCAGTTTTTTGTCGGTATGCTCGAGCTCCACCGTAATATCCTGCATGTACGGCTTGCTGTCGCGATCCGGATCGTAACGATAAATCTTGAATTGAACGCTTCGTTTGCTCATCGGTTCGACTCCGGTTCTCAGTAAGATCGTGTCGCAAGTGCGATCGGCTCGACATCTTTAGATAAGGGTTGAAGCTTGACCGGCTTGTAATCCAGACGGTTGCCGTCGCGATACCACAACGTGTGCTTTAGCCACTCGGCATCCTTTCGACCATTCGGGAATTCCTCGGAATCAGGCGAATCGTCACGCACATGCGCGCCGCGAGACTCCTTGCGCGCCTCGGCAGAAATCATGGTGGCCTTGGCGATTTCGATCAGATTGTCGAGTTCCAACGCCTCAGTACGCGCCGTATTCCAGACCTTCGACTTGTCCTTGATCTGGGTGCTCTTAACCTGCTCCGCCACTTCGAGAATCTGCGTCACGCCTTCTTCGAGCAAGTGGGCAAATCGGAACACGCCAGCATGCTTCTGCATCGCACGCTGCATCGCCACGTGGACTTCGTGCACATCCGTACCGTTTGTCTGGTTCTCCAGCCGCGCCAAGCGTGCCAGCGACTGGTCGGCGGCATCTTCGGGCAGGGGTTTGAGGGTGAGATTTCCCGACTCGATGTCTGCAATCACGGTTTCGCCAGCCGATTTGCCAAACACCAGCAGATCCAGCAACGAGTTGGTCCCGAGGCGGTTGGCACCGTGCACCGAGACACACGCGCATTCACCTGCGGCGTAAAAGCCCGGTACCGGCGTATCAGGACTGTCGCCCGACGGCGCAATCACTTGCGCCTTGTAGTTGGTCGGAATACCACCCATTTGGTAGTGACAGGTCGGCACCACGGGAATCGGCGCCTTGATCGGGTCGACACCCGCAAACTCGATCGAGATCTCGCGAATGCCCGGCAGACGCTTGTTGATGACCTCAGGCGACAGATGCGTAATGTCGAGCATGACGTAATCCTTGTCGGGGCCACAACCGCGCCCTTCATTGATCTCGGTCACCATCGAGCGCGAGACGATGTCGCGCGAGGCCAGATCCTTCAGCGTGGGTGCATAGCGCTCCATGAAACGCTCACCGTCGCTGTTGCGCAAAATGCCCCCTTCGCCGCGCACGCCTTCGGTAATCAGCACGCCGGCACCGGCCACACCGGTGGGGTGAAACTGCCAGAACTCCATGTCCTGGAGCGGAACGCCCGCGCGTGCCGCCATGCCGGGACCGTCGCCAGTGTTGGTGAAGGCATTGGTCGAACTGTAGTAAATGCGGCCCGCGCCGCCGGTCGCAAAAATGGTCGCCTTGGCGTGAAAAATCGAGACCTCGCCGGTTTCCATTTCCAGTGCGGTCACGCCGAGGACATTGCCGTCGGCGTCGCGAATCAGGTCGAGCGCCATCCATTCGACGAAGAACTGCGTGTTCGCGCGGACATTGCGCTGATACAGCGCGTGCAGCATGGCGTGACCGGTACGGTCAGCCGCCGCACAGGAACGCGACGCCGCCGTTTTGCCGTAGTTCTGCGAATGGCCACCAAACGGGCGCTGATAGATCTTGCCACTGTCGAGGCGGTCGAACGGCATGCCGAAGTGCTCGAGTTCGACGACCACCTCGTTGGCCTTGCGGCACATGAATTCGATCGCGTCCTGATCGCCCAGCCAATCCGACCCCTTGACGGTGTCATACATGTGCCAGTGCCAATGATCTTCGGTCGAGTTGGCCAGCGATGCGGCCACGCCGCCCTGCGCTGCCACGGTGTGCGAGCGCGTGGGAAACAACTTGGTCACCACGGCGGTCTTGAGCCCCGACTCCGCCAGTTCCAACGCGGCACGAAGGCCCGCGCCGCCGGCACCGACGATTATTGCATCATAAGTTCGCTTAGCGACATTCACGCTTAGAGCCTCCAAAGGATCCGCGCCGCCCAACCGGCGTAGCCGATAAGCAGAACGATGACGATCGCATGGAGTGCGAAACGCACACCATTCGGTTTGATGTAGTCCATGAAGATGTTACGAACGCCGACCCACGCGTGATAAAAGACCGCCACGAAGAACAGGAAGGTGGCAAAGCGCATGAAGCCACCACTGAACATGTCGCGCCACGCCTCGTAATTCATCCCAGAAAGCATCAGTGCCTGTACCGCGAAGATCAGGGAGTAAAGCACCATCACGACGGCGGTGACACGCTGGGCCATCCAGTCCCCCAGCCCATAGTGTGCGCCTACAACAATGCGTTTTACCATAGCTTCACCCCGATGATCACCGTCAGCACCAGACTGACGATAACGACAATGCGCGCCGACTGGCGCGACGGTTGAAGATCGTCACCTATGCGCAAGTCGAGTAGCAGGTGGCGAATGCCGGCGCTGAAGTGATGCAGATAAGCCCACAACAGACCGAGCAGAATCAGTTTGACAAAGGCGTTGTCGACCGTGGCTTTATAGTCGGCAAACTGTTCGCGCGTACCGAGACTGTCTCCGAACAGGGACAACAGAAGCGGCAGCATGAGAAACAGGCCAGCACCGCTGATCCGGTGAAGAATAGACACAATGGCTGGCAGTGGCTGGCGGATTTCGTTCAGCGCCAAATACTTCGGTCGCTGCTTTGTGGCGGTCATTTCTGACATAGCTTTCCTCCCTCGTTCGTCGGCACGGACGCCGCTTGGCCGTCAAGAAACCTAAATGTTGATGCTTACAAACTGCTGACCCACCTGTCTTTGTCCTAGGTCAGTTCATTGAGATAGTAATGCTCGGCGGTCGAATACAGCCCGCGACGCCACTCGACCGGTCTATCGGCGTAAGTGTAGGTCACGCGCTCGACCGACAGCAGTGGAACACCTTCCTTGACCTTCAATGCGTCCGCCGTGGGACGGTCGGCGGCGACGGCCCGAATGCGTTCTTCGGCGCGAATCATGCGGACGCCAAAACGCGTTTCGAAAAGGCTGTATAGCGAACCGGCCCACCCCTGAAGAATGTCGAGCTTCAACTCACCGAAGATTTCCCCCGGCAAGTAAAGTTCATCAACCACTACGGGTTTTGCACTGAATTTCAATATACGCCGCACGACGATAATCAGATCGCCCGGACTGATTGCGAGCATACGCGCCGCTTCCTGCCCGGCCTTGGCACGCCAGCATTCAAGGGGAACACTGTTGGGCGCAGTGATGTCGCCGCCCTCGGGAACGAGGCGCAGAAACCGGAACAGCGCACGCGGATCGTGATGCGATGCAACATACGTGCCCTTACCCTGCTTGCGCACGAGAAGGTTCTCAGCCGCCATCTCGTCAATCGCCTTGCGCACGGTGCCCTGACTCACATTGAAACGGGTGGCAAGTTCCTGCTCGCTTGGAATCGATTGCCCCGGGCGCCATTCCCCCGTTTCGAGTCCTTGCAGAATCAGAGTCTTTATCTGGCGATAAAGCGGACTGAAGGTGGGAGACATTTGTGCCATAGCCAACTATTTCATCACAAAATCTTTCAAGCGTCTATGTTAGATGAATTATCTTATATAAGACATAAGACATGAATTGACATTACATTGACACTCGGCGTTGGCGCGCATACGATTTGACGGATTTGATGCGCCACCCGCAGCGGCATTGAATTGATTCGTTGCGCCGAAAGGTACCGGCGCCAATTCGATCTACTGATTTCACTTCACATTGATGAGAGGGAGAGTCGTCCATGAGCAAGTCACCCGTACGTGTCGCTGTCACCGGCGCCGCCGGCCAAATTGGTTACAGCCTCCTGTTTCGTATTGCCAGCGGCGAAATGCTCGGCAAGGACCAGCCCGTCATTCTGCAACTTCTCGACCTGCCGCAAGCACAGAAGGCCGTCAACGGCGTCATGATGGAACTGGAAGACTGCGCGTTTCCGTTGCTCGCCGGCATGCTTGCAACCGATGACCCCAACGTCGCTTTCAAGGATGCACAGATCGCCATACTGGTTGGCGCCCGTCCGCGCGGACCGGGCATGGAGCGCAAGGATCTGCTCACTGAAAACGCCAAGATTTTCACCGTTCAGGGTGACGCCATCGGCCAGCATGCTGACCCGGAATGCAAGGTGCTCGTCGTCGGCAACCCGGCCAATACCAATGCGCTGATCACCTTGACGACGGCAAAAAAACACGGTCGCATCAACCCCGCGAACGTGACCTGCATGCTGCGTCTCGATCACAACCGTGCGCTGTCGCAGCTCGCGGCAAAAGCCGGCCGCGATGTTTCCAGCCTTGAAAAGGTCGCTGTGTGGGGTAACCACTCGCCGACGATGTACGCCGACTACCGCTTCAGCACGTCGAATGGCGACTCGGTCAAGGATCTCATCAATGACGAGAAATGGAACCGCGACGTCTTCCTGCCGACGGTGGGCAAGCGTGGCGCCGCCATTATCGAGGCCCGCGGTCTGTCCTCGGCAGCCTCTGCGGCCAACGCCGCAATCGACCATATACATGACTGGGTACTTGGCAGCCAGGGCAAGTGGGTCTCCATGGGCGTGCCGTCCGACGGCGCTTACGACATTCCCGAGGGCATGATTTACGGATTGCCGTGCACCACCGAGAACGGCAAATACACAGTCGTCAAGGGCCTCGAAATCGACGAATTTTCGCGCGAGCG
>CBDTZF010000018.1:0-15488 GCA_965364825.1 uncultured Rhodocyclaceae bacterium
CAATCGTACCTACGTTTACGTGCGGCTTCGTCCGCTCAAACTTTCCCTTAGCCATTTACGTTTCATCCTCGGTTTTTCAGAATATTCGCTATTACTTGCTGTTGATCACGGCTTCGGCGACGCTTTTCGGCGCCTCGGCGTAGTGCTTGAATTCCATTGAGTACGTCGCACGACCCTGCGTCAAAGAACGAAGCGACGTTGCGTACCCAAACATTTCCGCCAGCGGCACTTCAGCACGAATGCCCTTTATGCCGCCGCTGATGTCCTCCATCCCCTGCACAATGCCGCGGCGTCCGGACAGATCGCCCATGACGTTACCCATAAAGTCTTCGGGGGTCTCGACTTCAACCGCCATCATCGGCTCGAGAAGCACCGGCTTCGCCTTGCGCATAGCGTCCTTGAACGCCATGGAGCCCGCCATCTTGAAGGCGTTTTCATTCGAGTCGACATCGTGGTAGGAACCGTCGAACAGCGTGACCTTCACGTCGACGACAGGGAACCCTGCCAGAACGCCGTTTGGCAACGTGTCTTTGATACCACGATCGACAGCAGGAATGTACTCTCGGGGCACGACCCCCCCCTTGATAGCATCCACGAACTCATAGCCTGCGCCCGTTTCGTTGGGCTCAAGCTTGATCCAGACGTGTCCGTACTGGCCTCGGCCTCCCGACTGCTTGACGAATTTGCCTTCCTGCTCGACCGCTTGGCGAATTGCCTCGCGATAGGCCACTTGGGGCGCACCCACACCGGCCTCGACGTTGAATTCGCGCCGCATGCGGTCGACAATGATCTCCAGGTGCAACTCACCCATGCCGGATATAATCGTCTGCCCGGTTTCCTCGTCGGTCCGAACCTGGAATGACGGATCCTCCTGAGCAAGTCGTGCCAACGCAATGCCCATTCTTTCCTGATCACTCTTGGTCTTCGGCTCCACTGCAACGTGAATCACCGGATCCGGAAACTCCATACGTTCGAGGATGATGGGTGCATCAGGAGCGCAAAGGGTTTCACCGGTCGTCACGTCTTTCAAGCCGACGGCCGCGGCAATATCGCCGGCCCGCACCTCTTTAATCTCCAGACGATCGTTTGCGTGCATTTGCAACAATCGCCCCAGACGCTCCTTCTTATCCTTGACCGAATTGAGTACGGTATCGCCCGACTTCACCATGCCCGAGTAGACCCGTATAAAGGTCAACTGACCTACGAAGGGATCGGTCATCAGCTTGAACGCGAGCGCGGAAAACTTTTCCCCATCGTCGGCCTTGCGCGATACCTCGTTGCCGTCGTCATCGGTACCCTTCACCGGCGGCACATCGAGGGGGGACGGCATGAAGTCGACCACGGCGTCCAGCATTCGCTGAACGCCCTTGTTCTTGAACGCGGTACCACAAAGCATGGGCTGAATTTCACATGCGATCGTACGTTTACGCAGACCCTCGACGATCTGCGCTTCCGTCAATTCGCCGCCTTCGAGATACGCGTTCATGAGCTCTTCGGTCGCCTCAGCTGCCGCTTCGACCATTTGCTCTCGCCAATGATTGACGGTTTCCAGAAGATCTTCCGGGATTTCGCCGTACGTAAACTTCGTGCCTTGGGCCGCTTCGTCCCATGTGATCGCCTTCATTTTGACGAGGTCAACCACGCCCGAGAAGTGCTCCTCAGCACCAATCGGTACCACAATCGGCACCGGATTGGCCTTCAACCGGGTTTTCATCTGGCTAACGACTTTGAAGAAGTCGGCCCCCTGACGATCCATCTTGTTCACGAAGGCCAGGCGCGGCACGCGGTACTTTGTTGCCTGCCGCCACACGGTCTCCGACTGTGGCTGAACACCACCTACAGCACAGTAGACCATGCACGCCCCGTCCAGGACGCGCATTGAACGCTCCACCTCAATTGTGAAGTCCACGTGCCCCGGGGTATCAATGATGTTGATCCGGTACTCTGGCAGCGATAGATCCATTCCCTTCCAGAAACATGTCGTCGCGGCGGACGTGATCGTAATCCCGCGCTCCTGCTCCTGCGCCATCCAGTCCATCGTGGCCGCGCCGTCGTGCACCTCACCAATTTTGTGATTTACGCCGGTGTAAAAAAGAATACGCTCAGTCGTCGTCGTCTTTCCGGCATCGATATGCGCGGAAATACCGATGTTGCGGTACCGCTCAAGGGGAGTATGTCGCGCCACGGTGAAAACCCTGCCTTCCTGAATCACACGTATGTGTGATTGTCGTTTCAATCAAATGTCAGATACCAAGCCCCATCGAGCTCGGCGCACGCTAAGTCCAGCTTAGAAACGGTAGTGAGAGAAAGCCTTATTGGCTTCGGCCATACGGTGGACCTCTTCACGCTTCTTCATGGCTGAACCACGGCCGTCGGCCGCTTCCATCAGCTCGCCCGCTAGACGCTGCGCCATCGATTTCTCAGCGCGCTTTCGTGCAGCTTCACGCAGCCAGCGCATCGAGAGCGCCATGCGGCGCGACGGGCGCACCTCAACCGGTACCTGATAGTTCGCGCCGCCAACGCGACGGCTCTTGACCTCGACGACGGGTTTGATATTTGCCAGCGCGGTGGAAAACACGTCGAGCGGGTCCTTTCCACCCTTGTTCACGATGATGTCAAACGCACCGTAGACAATGCGTTCAGCAACGGCCTTTTTGCCGGCTTGCATAATCACGTTGATGAACTTTGAGACATCCTGGCTACCGAATTTCGGATCCGGCAGAATTTCACGCTTGGGAACTTCACGGCGTCGCGGCATAAATACCCCTTCAGATTCTTAAATAACCAACAATCAGGCTTTCTTCGGGCGCTTCGCGCCATATTTTGAGCGTGCCTGCTTTCGATCCTTTACACCTTGCAGGTCAAGTGACCCACGAACGATGTGATAGCGCACACCCGGCAAATCCTTTACCCGGCCACCTCGAATCAGCACAACGGAGTGCTCTTGCAGGTTGTGCCCTTCACCGCCGATGTACGAAATAACCTCAAAGCCGTTCGTCAAGCGCACTTTCGCCACTTTCCGTAGCGCCGAGTTTGGTTTCTTTGGTGTCGTCGTGTAAACGCGAGTGCACACGCCACGCTTCTGCGGGCAGGCTTCAAGCGCCGGGACGCTGCTCTGGACGACAGCGGTTTTCCGCGGTTTGCGGACGAGCTGATTGATTGTTGGCATAACTAGAGAATTTCCCAAAAAACCGAGGCAGCCCCTCGGGCCGCCTCGGGCGGTGTATTCCGGATGTGGCTGACTGCGATTGGTCAGTCCACAAAAAAGAGGCCGGAGTTTAACGCTGTTTCATAAGCGCGGTCAACTTGCCGAAACATCTTCCTTGGGCAAGTCAATGACCACCTCCTCACCGACCGGCCAGGCATGCTCCCCGCCCAAGTCCTCACCCTCCTCCTGCGCAAGACGATTGCGATGGTAAGCCATGCCCGTACCCGCTGGAATGAGGCGACCAACGATAACGTTTTCCTTGAGACCTCGCAGCTCATCGCGCTTACCCATGATCGCCGCCTCGGTAAGCACGCGCGTAGTCTCCTGAAAGGACGCCGCCGAAATGAAGGAGTCGGTCGACAGCGACGCCTTGGTAATGCCGAGCAGCACATTTTCATACTGCGCCGGAAGCTTGCTTTCTGCCTCCATGCGGTCATTCTCATCAAGCACTTCAGAGCGTTCGACCTGCTCTTCGCGGATGAAGCGGGTGTCGCCGGATTCCGTGATTACGACGCGACGCAACATCTGGCGAACAATCACCTCGATGTGCTTGTCGTTGATCTTCACGCCCTGCAGTCGATAGACGTCCTGAACCTCGTCGATGATATACCGCGCGAGCGCCTCGACGCCTTGCAACCTCAGGATGTCATGCGGATCGGCAGGACCATCAACAATTGCTTCGCCCTTATTGACCACTTGTCCGTCGTGAACCATCACATGCTTGTCCTTGGGAATCAGGAACTCATGCGACGTGCCATCGAGTTCAGTAATCACCAGACGCTGCTTCCCCTTTGTTTCCTTTCCGAACGACATTGTCCCGGTATGTTCGGCGAGGACGCCGGCATCTTTGGGAGATCGGGCCTCGAACAATTCGGCAACACGTGGCAAGCCGCCGGTAATGTCACGGGTTTTCGCTGACTCTTGCGGGATTCGCGCAAGAATGTCACCGACAGCGATTCTTTGTCCGTCTTTCACCGCGATGATCGAACCGACCTGGAACGTAATCGCAACCGCGTGATCGGTGCCTGCGATCCTGACTTCCTCGCCGGTCTCGTCGAGCAGTTTGATCTGCGGCCGCAAGCCCTTGCCGGTGCCGCCACTGCCGCGGCGCTTTGCATCAATCACCACGAGTGTCGACAAGCCGGTTACTTCGTCGATCTGCTTGGCGACGGTGACGCCATCTTCGACGTTTTCGAAGCGAACGGAACCGGCATACTCCGTGACGATTGGTCTCGTATGCGGATCCCATGTGGCGAGTTGGTGCCCCGCCTTGATCTCGGTGCCGTCGTCGACCGCGAGCATGGCACCGTAGGGCACTTTGTGCCGCTCTCGCTCGCGTCCAAGCTCATCGGCGACGATCACCTCCGCGGAGCGCGAGATGATGATTTTTTCACCCTTGGCGTTCGAGACGTAACGCATGCTCTGCGTGAAGCGTGTCGTACCGGCCGATTTGGATTCCACTGAACTGGCCGCCGCTGCCCGCGAGGCAGCACCCCCGACGTGGAAAGTCCGCATGGTGAGCTGGGTACCGGGCTCACCGATCGACTGTGCCGCGATAACACCAACCGCTTCGCCGGCATTGACCAACGAACCACGCCCAAGGTCACGTCCGTAGCACTTGCCACAGAGACCATAGCGCGTATCGCAGCTTAGTGGCGTACGCACCAACACTTCGTCTACACCGAGGCTTTCGATCAGGTCAACATCACTTTCGTCGAGCATCGTACCGGCTTCAATTCGAGTCTCTTGTGAATCCGGGTCGACAATGTCCTCGATGCAAACGCGACCCAGGATACGATCGCGCAGTGGTTCAATCACTTCGCCGCCTTCGATGAGCGCCTTCATGTTGAAGCCGTTGCGCGTGCCGCAGTCGTCCTCGATCACCACCAGGTCCTGCGTCACATCGACCAGACGGCGCGTGAGGTAGCCGGAGTTCGCGGTCTTCAGTGCGGTGTCGGCGAGGCCCTTTCGTGCGCCGTGCGTCGAGATGAAGTACTGCAGTACGTTGAGGCCTTCGCGGAAGTTCGTTGTGATCGGCGTTTCGATAATCGAACCGTCGGGCTTGGCCATCAACCCCCGCATGCCTGCCAGTTGACGAATCTGCGCGGCCGAACCGCGCGCCCCCGAATCAGCCATCATGTAAATGGAATTAAACGATTCCTGGTCGACCTCTTTCGCGGCCGGAAACTCGGCGGCAGGAATATAAACGGCCTTCCACCAGTCGTCGCGCGGCGATCCCCCAAAGCGGTCCTCGATCTTTTTCTTGCCAAGCTGATCCATCATGGCTTTGGCGACCTGATCTCCGGTTCGACCCCAGATATCGACCACCTTGTTGTATCGCTCGCCATCCGTCACCAGACCGGACGCATACTGCTTGGCGATTTCCTTGACCTCGTTCTCCGCCGCCTGGATGATGCTTTCTTTCTGCTTCGGCACCAACATGTCCTTGACGGCAATCGATACGCCTGCCCGCGTCGCCAGCGTGAAGCCGAACTGCATCAAGCGATCCGCGAAAACGACGGTTTCTTTCAAGCCACAACGTCGAAACGAGGCATTAATAAGCTTGGAGATTTCTTTCTTTTTCAACGGCTTGTCGAGAATGCTGAACGGCAGCCCCGTCGGCAGGATCTCGGACAACAAGGCGCGACCAGCGGTCGTCTGGTAACGCGTCACTTTCTCAACGCGTTCACCGTTTTCGCCAAATTCCGCCTCCTTGATACGCACCGTGATCCGCGCGTGAAGTGACAGCTTGCCGGTGTCGTAGGCCCGCTTGACTTCGGAAACATCGGCCATGAGCATGCCATCGCCTTTCTCGCCGATGCCTTCCCGAGTCGCGTAATAAAGTCCGAGGACAATGTCCTGTGATGGGACGATGATCGGTTCGCCGTTGGCGGGAGAGATGACATTGTTGGACGCAAGCATGAGCGTGCGCGCTTCCATTTGGGCTTCAAGCGACAGCGGCACGTGGACAGCCATCTGGTCGCCGTCAAAGTCAGCGTTGAACGCCACACAAACGAGCGGGTGTAACTGGATCGCCTTGCCTTCAATGAGGACCGGCTCGAATGCCTGAATCCCCAAGCGATGAAGCGTTGGCGCACGATTGAGCAAAACCGGATGTTGGCGGATCACATCTTCAAGGATGTCCCACACAACCGGTTCCTGGCTTTCCACCATCTTTTTTGCCTGCTTGATGGTCGTTGCCAGCCCCATCAGCTCAAGCTTGTTGAAAATGAACGGCTTGAACAACTCCAGCGCCATCAGCTTGGGCAAGCCACACTGATGAAGTTTGAGTTGCGGCCCGACCACGATCACCGAACGGCCAGAGTAGTCCACGCGCTTGCCAAGCAGGTTCTGGCGGAAACGGCCGCCCTTGCCCTTGATCATGTCCGCGAGCGACTTGAGCGGGCGCTTGTTCGCGCCGGTCATGGCCTTGCCACGGCGACCGTTGTCGAGCAGGGAGTCGACCGACTCCTGCAACATGCGCTTTTCGTTGCGCACAATGATCTCGGGCGCCTTGAGTTCGAGCAGCCGCTTGAGACGATTGTTGCGGTTGATCACCCGGCGGTAGAGGTCGTTGAGATCCGAGGTGGCAAAACGGCCGCCATCAAGCGGCACCAACGGCCGCAAATCGGGGGGCAGCACCGGCAGCACTTCGAGAATCATCCAATCCGGCTTGATCCCCGATTGCTGAAAGGCCTCCAGCACTTTCAGACGCTTGGAGTATTTCTTGACCTTCGCATCCGAGCCGGTGGCCTCAAGGTCAGCACGCAGCTTTTCAATTTCGAGCGCGACATCCAGCGAACGCAACAAGGCACGCACGCCTTCCGCACCCATCAAGGCGTCGAATTCGTCACCGTATTCCTCAACCTTGGCGAGATAGTCATCCTCGGTCAGCAATTGTCCGCGCGTGAGCGGTGTCATCCCCGGCTCGACCACCACGAAGGCCTCGAAGTAAAGGACGCGTTCAATATCGCGCAGGGTCATGTCGAGCACCATGCCCAGACGACTTGGCAGGCTCTTCAGGAACCAGATGTGCGCGACCGGCGAAGCCAGTTCGATGTGTGCCATTCGTTCACGGCGCACCTTCGACAGTGTCACCTCGACACCGCATTTCTCACAAATCACACCACGATGCTTGAGGCGCTTGTACTTGCCGCACAGGCATTCATAGTCTTTGACCGGGCCAAAAATCTTTGCGCAGAAGAGGCCATCGCGCTCCGGCTTGAACGTCCGGTAATTGATTGTCTCCGGTTTCTTGACTTCACCATACGACCACGAACGTATCTTCTCCGGTGACGCCAGACCAATGGTAATGGCGTCGAACTCCTCCTCATTCGGGAGGGTCTGCTTAAAAAGGTCAGCGAGCAGGCTTTTCATCTATCACTCCATCCGATTGCGCGATGAGCGCAATCGGCTCAAATACGGTCTAGGTCGATGTCAATACCGAGCGAGCGGATTTCCTTGACGAGCACGTTGAATGACTCGGGCATGCCCGCTTCGATCTTGTGTTCGCCCTTGACGATGTTTTCGTAAACTTTCGTCCGACCCGCCACATCATCCGACTTGACGGTCAACATTTCCTGAAGCGTGTACGCCGCTCCATAGGCCTCGAGCGCCCAGACTTCCATTTCACCAAAACGCTGTCCGCCAAATTGCGCTTTGCCGCCCAGCGGCTGTTGCGTGACCAGCGAGTACGGACCGGTTGAACGTGCGTGCATCTTGTCGTCAACCAAGTGATGCAGCTTAAGAACATGCTTGTAGCCGACAGTCACCTGGCGATCGAACGCGTCCCCGGTTCGCCCGTCGTAGAGCGTTACCTGACCTGACAACGGCAGTCCGGCAATCTCGAACATTACTTCGATCTCGCCTTCGTTGGCGCCGTCGAAGACCGGTGTCGCAAACGGCACACCATGGCGCAGGTTGCCCGCCAGCTCAACGACTTCACTGTCGGCGAGACCGGCAATATCTTCGTGCCGACCGTTAGTGTTGTAGATCCGCTCCAGCAATTCTCGCACTTCCTTCGCCGCCGCCTGGGTGCGCAGCATGGTGTCGATCTTGTTTCCCAGCCCCTTCGCAGCCCAGCCCAGGTGAGTCTCCAGAATCTGTCCGATGTTCATCCGCGAAGGCACACCGAGCGGATTGAGCACGACATCGACCGGGGTGCCGTCTTCCATGTACGGCATGTCTTCGACGGGCACGATCTTCGAAACGACACCCTTGTTGCCATGGCGGCCCGCCATCTTGTCGCCCGGTTGCAGGCGACGCTTGACTGCAAGATAGACCTTTACCATCTTCTGCACGCCCGGCGGCAACTCGTCGCCCTGCGTGAGTTTCTTTTTCTTCACCTCGAAAGCCAGATCGAAGTCCTTGCGGGTTTTCTCAAGGCCTTCACGGACGGCTTCGAGCTGTGCCGCGAGCTCCTCTCCCGCCATGCGAATATCGAACCAGTGGTAGGGCTCGAGGCTGTCCAGATACGCTTCGGTTATCTCGGTACCCTTGGCCAGCTTACGCGGGCCACCATTCGCGTTTTGGCCTACGATCATGCGACGGATACGCGCAAATGCATCTCGCTCCACAATCCGCATCTGATCCGCGAGATCGATCTTGAAACTGCGCAACTGATCGTCGATGATCGACTGGGCACGCACATCCCGCTCGATCCCTTCGCGCGTGAACACTTGTACGTCGATAACGATGCCATTCATGCCGGACGGTACGCGCAATGACGTGTCCTTTACGTCTGACGCTTTCTCGCCAAAAATGGCACGCAACAACTTCTCTTCCGGCGTCAGCTGCGTTTCACCCTTCGGCGTGACTTTGCCCACCAGTACGTCGCTCGCCTCGACTTCGGCACCGATGTACACGATTCCCGACTCATCGAGACGCGACAGTTGCGATTCGCCCAGCGACGCGATGTCGCGCGTAATCTCCTCCGAGCCGAGCTTGGTATCGCGCGCGACGATGGTCAGTTCCTCGACGTGAATCGAAGTAAATCGATCGTCTGCGACCACGCGCTCGGAAATGAGAATGGAATCCTCGAAGTTGTAACCGTTCCAGGGCATGAACGCGACCAGCATGTTCTGTCCGAGCGCCAGCTCACCCAGATCCGTAGACGCGCCATCGGCGATCACGTCGCCACGGCCGATCACGTCACCCACTCTGACGATTGGCCGCTGGTTGATGTTGGTGTTCTGGTTCGAGCGCGTGTACTTGATCATGTTGTAGATATCGACGCCGACTTCGCCCGGAAGGGTTTCATCGTCATTGACACGGACAACGATCCGATTTGCGTCGATGTAATCAACGACACCGCCGCGTGTCGCCTGCACCGCGGTACCCGAATCCACCGCGACGGTGCGCTCGATGCCGGTGCCGACAAACGGCTTTTCGGGACGCAAACATGGCACCGCCTGGCGCTGCATGTTGGCGCCCATCAAGGCGCGGTTTGCGTCATCGTGCTCGAGAAACGGGATCAGCGATGCTGCCACCGAGACGATCTGGCCCGGCGCCACGTCCATGTACTGAACCGTATCCGACGTCGCCAGCGCAAACTCGCCCTTGTGCCGGCACGAAACAAGATCACCCGCCAGTGCGCCTTTTACGCTGATTTCCGCGTTTGCCTGCGCAATCACGAACTGCCCTTCCTCGATCGCCGAAAGATAATCGATCTGGTCGGTCACGTTTCCGTCTTCCACCTTCCGGTAGGGCGTTTCGAGGAAACCATAGCGGTTGGTGCGTGCATACACGGCGAGCGAATTGATCAGGCCGATATTGGGTCCTTCGGGCGTCTCGATGGGACACACCCGTCCGTAATGCGTGGGATGTACATCGCGCACTTCAAAACCGGCCCGCTCGCGTGTCAGGCCGCCCGGCCCGAGCGCGGAAACGCGACGTTTGTGCGTGATCTCCGACAGCGGGTTGGTCTGATCCATGAATTGGGACAACTGACTGGAACCGAAAAACTCCTTGATCGCGGCGCTGATCGGCTTTGCATTAATCAAGTCGTGCGGCATCAGATTGTCCGATTCTGCTTGCGATAGACGCTCCTTCACCGCGCGCTCGACACGCACCAGACCCGCGCGGAACTGGTTCTCGGCCAGTTCGCCGACAGAGCGCACGCGGCGGTTGCCAAGGTGATCGATATCGTCAATATCGCCACGACCATTGCGAAGTTCGACCAGCACCGCGATCACGGCGAGAATGTCCTCGTTCGACAGCGTGCCCGGACCGGTTTCGTCTTTCTCGCCAACGGCTTCCAGCATCCTGCGATACCAGGCTGGCGTTTTGTCATCGATTTTTTGCGGGAAAGCACGACGATTGAACTTCATTCGTCCAACCGATGACAGGTCGTAGCGCTCTTCCGCATAGAACAGGCCTTGGAAAAGCGCCTCGACAGCGTCCTCGGTCGGTGGCTCGCCTGGGCGCATCATGCGGTAGATTGCGACCTTGGCGGCCCACTCGTCTGCAGTTTCGTCGATACGCAGCGTCTGAGAAATCTGCGCGCCGCGGTCAAGATCGTTGATATACAGCGTGGGAATATCGACCTGCTTGGCGTCGCGCAAGGCGGCCAGCAACTCTTCCGTAATTTCGTCATTTGCCCGCGCAACGATTTCACCGGTATCACCATCGACGATATCCTTCGCGACGACTCGCCCAAGCAGGAAGTCGTCCGGGACGTCGATGGCCGTAATCCCGGCGGTATCGAGTTGGCGGATATGGCGCGCAGTGACGCGCTTGTCCTTCTCGACAATGACCTTGCCATCACCGTCGACGATGTCGACCTTTGCCAGTTCGCCACGCAACCGTTCCGGGACAACAGCAAAAGAGGCGCCTTCGGGGTTGAGCTTGACGTGATCGAAGTCGTGGAATGTTTCGAGAATCTGCTCCGGACTCATGCCGATCGAGCGCATGAGAATGGTGACCGGCATCTTGCGACGGCGGTCAACCCGGAAGTAGAGAAAATCTTTCGGGTCGAATTCGAAATCTAGCCAGGAGCCGCGATAGGGGATGACGCGCGCGGAGAACAGCAGCTTTCCGGACGAATGGGTTTTCCCGCGATCATGTTCGAAGAACACACCCGGCGAGCGGTGCAATTGTGAAACGATGACACGCTCTGTGCCATTGATAACGAAAGAACCGGTGTTCGTCATGAGCGGAATCTCACCCATGTAAACTTCTTGCTCTTTCACTTCCTTGATGGTTTCCTTGGGCGCCTCTTTGTCCATCAGCACCAGACGCACGCGTGCACGCAGCGGGGCGGCGAACGTCAGTCCGCGTTGCTGGCATTCCTTGACATCGAATGCGGGCTCGCCCAGGAGATAGTGGACAAATTCGAGGCGCGCGTTTCCGCTGTGACTGCTGATCGGAAAGATCGATGAAAATGCAGCCTGCAAACCTTGCGTTGCACGCTTGGCCGGCGGCACATCCGCTTGCAGGAATGCCGCAAACGATTCAATCTGCGTCGCCAGCAGAAAGGGCGCTTCGTGAACTGCCGCGCCTTTGGCGAAGCTTTTGCGAATGCGCTTTTTCTCGGTATAGGAGTACGCCATAGATGCTCCAGGTAGCGTTCAGACGAGGGGGAAGACAGGAGAGAACGGGCTTCGTTCAAAGCGCCGCTCTCTTCTGGCTTCGGAAAGCACGAAAGGGCTGGCACCCGATTCGGGCGCCAGCCCTGCCAGGAACCGAAACCTTACTTGATTTCGACCTGCGCGCCGGCGTCCTCGAGTTGCTTCTTGAGGCCTTCGGCTTCGGCTTTCGAAATACCTTCCTTGATGGCTTTCGGCGCAGCGTCAACCATGTCCTTGGCTTCTTTCAAGCCGAGGCCCGTGGCGGACCGCACCACCTTGATGACCTCGACTTTCTTGTCACCGAATGATGCAAGAATAACGTCGAACTCGGTCTGTTCTGCAACAGGCGCAGCTTCGCCGCCACCGGCTGGTCCGGCAACAGCGACGGTTGCAGCGGCTGCGCTGACACCAAACTTCTCTTCCATTTCCTTGATTAGTTCCGACAGGTCCAGCACTGACATTGCGCCGATGGCATCAAGGATTTCTTCTTTATTTACAGCCATTTCCATACTCCCGATTACGAATCACGTGCTTCCGGTCGAGGGAAGCCGAATCATTGAAAAACTAAGCAGTCTCTTTTGCGTCACGAACCGCAGCAAGCGTGCGAACGAACTTGCCCGGCACCTCGTTGAGCGTTTGAACAAACTTGGCAATCGGCGCCTGCATCGTTCCGAGCAACTTGGCGAGCAGCTCATCACGACTGGGCATCGATGCCAACGCCTTGACCGCATTCGCGTCCATCAAGTAGTTGGGCATGACGCCGGCTTTGATTACCAGCTTGTCGTTTTCCTTCGAGAAAGCCTGGAGCAGCTTGGCAGGCGCCACCGGATCATCCGAGATTCCGTAGATCAGGGGGCCAACCAACTGGCTGGTCAGTTCCTCAAAGGGCGTTCCCGCCAGGGCACGCCGCGCAAGGGTGTTTTTCAGTACGCGCAGGTAAACGCCCGATTCGCGTGCTTTGGCACGCAATTCGGTCACATGACCCACTTCGAGACCACGGTACTCGGCGACGATGATCGCCTGAGCGTTTGCGACTTGCGCAGACACTTCGGCAACTACCGCCTTCTTGCCTTCAAGATTGAGACCCACGGTCATCTCCCACTGAATGGTTACGCCTTACCCGACACCACATCGGCACCGGGCTCGGACCACAACGGCGACCGTCATTCAGGAGATCAAGAGCAACACGGTATGAAGCCATCAACAATTCCTGATTCGGGCAACGCCATCTGCGCTGGGCGAGCCATCGCTCATCACGACAACCCGTTTGAGGTCAGGCCATCTTGCGACGGCCGTCCGACCCCCAGCGGTCTTGGACAACCTGTATTCCGTCAGGAATACAGCCCAAAGTTCTGGCTCGCGCTAGCGCAAGCCAGAACATCTCACGTCAAGCGTTCAACAGGCTTGACGGTTCTACTCGTATTCCGGCACCCATGGTGCTGGAAATTGCCACGCGACGCAGATATACGCCCTTCGAGGCAGTCGGTTTGGCTTTATTGAGCGCATCAACCAGCGCGTGCGCGTTTGTCTGCAATGACTCGACAGCAAACGACGCGCGGCCGATCGTGGCATGCACAATGCCCGCCTTGTCGGCGCGGTACTGCACTTGACCGGCCTTGGCATTCTTGACGGCGGTTTCGACGTCCATGGTGACAGTGCCCACCTTCGGGTTCGGCATCAGGCCGCGCGGACCCAGAATCTGGCCCAGCTGGCCCACCACGCGCATCGCGTCCGGCGTTGCCACACACACGTCAAAGTCGATCGTCCCGCCTTTGATCTGCTCGGCCAGGTCGTCGAATCCGACGATATCGGCACCGGCAGCCTTGGCCGCCTCAGCCTTTTCTCCCTGCGCGAACACGGCAACACGAACACTCTTTCCCGTGCCGGCCGGCAATACGACTGAACCACGCACGACCTGATCCGATTTGCGGGGATCAATACCCAGATTGACGGCCACGTCTATCGACTCGTCAAATTTTGCGGCAGCTGATTCCTTGACGAGCGCAAGTGCTTCATCAAGCGAATACACACGGTTAGGATCGACTTTTGCGCGGTTCGTCTCGGCGCGTTTGGACAATTTCGCCATGATCAAAACCCCTCAACCGTTACGCCCATACTGCGCGCTGATCCAGCCACCGAGCGCACTGCCGCCTCGAGATCCGACGCTGTCAGATCAGGCATCTTGGTCTTGGCGATTTCCTCCGCTTGAGCGCGTGTAATGCTGCCGACCTTGTCCGTATGCGGTCTGGCGGAGCCTTTCGTAAGCTTTGCCGCCTTCTTGATGAGGATCGCCGCGGGCGGCGTCTTCATGACGAAAGTAAAGCTCTTATCGCTGAACGCCGTGATCACGACAGGCGTCGGCAATCCGGGCTCAAGGCTTTGCGTGCGGGCATTGAACGCCTTGCAAAATTCCATGATGTTCAACCCACGCTGTCCAAGCGCAGGGCCAACCGGGGGGCTCGGATTTGCCTTGCCCGCAGGAATCTGCAGTTTGATGTAACCAATAATCTTTTTTGCCATTCCGGCATTCTCCTATGATGAGTGCAAACGCGCCAGCATATGCCACTGACGCTCCTCAGCCTCACTCGCGCGAGGTATCTTGATCAGGTTTTTTCGACCTGACCGAATTCCAGTTCAACCGGCGTGGCGCGACCAAAAATAGTGACCGCGACGCGGAGCCTGCTCTTCTCGTAGTTCACGTCTTCGACGGCGCCGTGGAAATCGGTAAACGGACCTTCCTTGACACGCACCATTTCGCCCACCTCGAAGAGCACCTTGGGGCGCGGCTTTTCGACACCCTCCTGAATCTGGCTCATGATCTTCTCGACCTCCTTTTCGGAGATCGGCGTGGGCTTTGTTGCTGTTCCGCCAATGAACCCCGTCACGCGCGGGATCGACCTGACCATATGCCAGGTTTCCTCATTCATTTCCATTTCAACGAGCACGTATCCCGGGAAGAACTTTCGCTCGGAAATACTCTTCTGGCCGCTTTTCATCTCGACGACTTCTTCTACAGGCACCAGAATCTGCCCGAACATATCCTGCATGTCGGAACGGGCAATACGATCGACCAGCGTTCGCTGTACCGATTTTTCGAAGCCTGAATAGGCGTGAACCACGTACCAGCGCTTGGACATAATTACTTCCAACCCAGAACCAGATCGTACAGCACCCATTCCAGACCCTTATCAGTGAGCCAGAGGAAAAACGCCATCGCAAAGACGAACACAAACACGATTCCGGTCATCTGGACGGCTTCCTTTCGGGTCGGCCAAACAACTTTCTTGGTCTCGACAACGGTTTCGCGCGCGAACACCGCAAACCGCCTGCCTGGGGCAGTGAACCAGGCCAGCGTACCGCCAGCGAACACGCCCGCCAAAACGGCGAGAACTCGCACAACCAGCACTTGATCTGAAAGCAGATAGAAACCGGCCACGCCAGCAGCCACAAAAAGCAGCGCCAGCAAAAACTTGAGTTTGTCAACCATTCAGGCCTAACGATCCAGAAAAATATGGCAGGGGCAGAGGGAATCGAACCCCCAACCTTCGGTTTTGGAGACCGACGCTCTGCCAGTTGAGCTATACCCCTGCTGCAAAGACTACGAAGCGCCCTTCTGGCAAAGGACGCTCCTGATGGGCGTCAAACAAAAACGCTCATCTTACTCGATGACTTTCGCGACGACACCGGCACCGACGGTACGACCACCTTCACGG
>CBDTZF010000019.1:0-15261 GCA_965364825.1 uncultured Rhodocyclaceae bacterium
ACGGCATCGCGGTTGCGCGCTTCGACAAAGATGCGGAACAGGCCGGCGGTGTTGAACAGCGCCTGTGACGCGGCGACCGGAATGATCACCAGCTCATCGGCATTCATGCCCAGACCCGAGCCCGAGGCGGCGAGCACGCCGATCACGCGGTAGCGCCGGTCGCTGACGCGGATCATCTTGCCCAACGCCGGTTCGGCGCCGAACAGCTCGCTGCGCAAGGTGGCGCCGATCACCGCCACCGGCGAGCCGCGCCGCCAGTCCTCGACCGGCAAAAAGCGCCCCTGCGCGATCTCGTACTTGCGGATATCGCGGAATGCCGCGCTGGTGCCAATCACCATCCCCTCGCGCAGCCGGCCGCCGTAGGCAATCTCGGAAGTGCCGAGCGACAGCGGCGCGACCCTCGTCACCATGCCCGCGCGTCGCAGTGCCTCGGCATCGCCAATGGTCAGATCGCGTGAGGTGTTGGTGACGAAACTGCCGGGATTGACGCCGCCGGTTTCGGTGCGCCCGGGCAGGACGATGATCAAACTGCTGCCGAGCGCACTGAACTCGCCCACCACATAGCGGCGCGCGCCGTCGCCGAGCGCGGTCAGCAACACCACAGCAGCGACGCCGATCGCCATCGCCAGCATCATCAGCGCGGTCCGCGCCGGGTAGGCGGTGGCGGCGCGAGTGGCGAAGCCGAGGGTGTCGCGTAGCGTCATCATGCTGGATTGCGCCGCGCGTCGGTCTTGATTTCACCGTCTTCCATGCCGAGCCGGCGATGTGCGCGTTCGCCCAGTTGTGGGTCGTGGGTGACGACGATCAGGGTGACGCCTTTGTCGTTTAGCGCTTCGAGCAAGCGAACGACTTCTTCGCCGGTGTGGCGGTCGAGGTTTCCGGTCGGTTCGTCAGCGAGCAGCATCGCAGGCTCCATGATGGTGGCGCGGGCGATCGCCACGCGCTGGCGCTGCCCGCCCGAGAGCTGGTCGGGGCGGTGGCCGGCGCGTGTGGCGAGGCCGAAGTTTTCGAGGGCGCGATCGACCCGCGTCTTGCGTTCGCGTGGCGGGATGCCGGCGAGCATCAGCGGCAGCGCGATGTTCTCGGCGGCGGTGAGGCGTGGCACGAGATGAAAGCTCTGGAAAACGAAACCGATGCGTTCGCGCCGTACCCGTGCCTGCTCATCGGCATCGAGCGTGGTGACATCGCGCCCTTCAAGGTGATAGTGGCCCTGGTTGGGGCGGTCGAGCAGGCCGAGCAGGTTGAGCAGGGTGGATTTGCCCGAGCCCGAGGGGCCCATTACCGACAGATACTCGCCGATTTCGACGCGCAATGACACCGCGTGCAAGGCGTGCACCTCGCTGTCGCCCAGCTTGAAGATACGTTCGATGCCATCCAGCTCGATCTGCACCATCGGTCAGGGGGTGGCGCTTTCCGGGGTCACCGTGGCGCCCGGTTTGATGCCCTCGCGCTCAAGCGAGGTGACGATGCGGTCGCTCTCGTCGAGCCCACTGGTGACCTCGGTGTATTCCCAGTTGGCGATGCCGGTTTCGATGTCGCGTGCTTCCAGCATGTTGTCGGCGGGTAAATAGCGCAGCACCGAGTTGCCCTCGCGCACTGCGGCGGTGGGAATGCGCAAGGTGTTCTCGCTTCCTGCGAGCACGATCTCCGCGTCTGCGCTGTAGCCCACCAGCAGCCCATTCGCCTCGCCCGGGGTGTTGAAGTCGACCTCGACATCGACCGTGCGCGCCTGCTTTTCGACCGCCAGCACATAGGGCGCGACACGCCGCACCCGACCCGGAAAGACCTTGCCGGGCAGGGCGTCCAGCGTGATGCGTACCGGCAGACCGACGCGGATTTTCGGTGCGTCGACCTCATCCATGGGCGCCTTAACATACAGACAGCTTTCGTCGATCAGGTCGATTGCCGGCGGCGTCGCCACGCCCGGCGGCGAGGGCGTGGTGTATTCGCCCAGCTCACCAACGATGTTGGCCACGGTGCCATCAAAAGGCGCCACCAGCACGGTGCGTGCGGTGTTGGTATCGGCCGCGTCGACCTGCGCCCGTGAGGCTTCGACATCGGCGCGCGCGGTGCTGCAGGCCGCGCTGCGTGCCTCGGCCTCGGTGCGCGCCGTCTCGGCCGCGGAGGCGGAAACGAAACCCTTGCGCTGCAATTCCTCTTGTCTCGCCGCCTCGCGCCGCGCGTTGGCGGCCACGCTGCACGCCTCGGCGACGCGTTTTTCCGTTGTCGCGAGCTGGCGTTTGGCAATCGTGATCTGTGCCGACTGATCTTCGTTCCAGAGGCGCATCAGTACCTGGCCGGCTTTGACCTTTTCGCCTTCCTTGACGCCGATGAATTCGATCCGCCCGCCCGAGATGGTGGACAGTTTTGCGCGCTGACAGGCTTCGATTTCGCCCGCGCGCGTGTTGGATACCGTCGACTCAACCGTGCCGCGATCGACCGTGGCGAGCACCACGGGCAACGGCTCGGGGCGTTTGAACCACCATACGGCGGCGCTCACGCCGATGAGGGTCAGGACAATGAGCGGATAGCGTGCGCGCATCATCCTGAAAACGGCAGCTGACCGCTTGTTGCCCCTAGGGAAATGCTTGTGTGGATAGACTATTTCTCCTTCGACAGCCGGTACCGGATGGGTGCGCGCGCTACACGCCCGATTGCACGACTGGCGGGCCGCCTGCCTGCGTTGGCTCATTGGCAACTGAGGTAGCAGGGGCCGCTCCTGCGTCCTCCTCACGCCTTGTCAGACGACCCGCCAGCCGCACACTCGGGCGCGTCCAACTGCCGTTCTCAGGATAATCGAACGGGCTGAAAAACCCCATGATCGCCGCTCATCAACGAAGATGCAAATTCGCTAATGTTCCGGATTGCCTCGCGCTCAGCCGGTTTCTCGCTCGGCAACAATGCACCAACGGCCTTCTTGGAGCTTCATTTCAATGCGCTTGGGGCTGACGTCGGCGTAGCTGCCGGCGCGGTAATGCTGGACGAAGTCGACGCGGGCGGTGTCATCGTGCTGCTCGATGGCGATGTCGCTCAGTGTGATTTCGATGGCGTCCTCCTTGCCCGCAATACGCACTTCGCGCTGGGCGCGCCAGGCGGTCGTCGATAGATTGTTGGGAGGCGCGAATGCCGGTGCATAGGCATCGAAGTAGGCGTCCATATCCTTGTTGGCCCAAGCCTGTGCCCAGGCGTCGAGACGTGCGCGGATCAGCGATTCTTGCGAAGGGGGCGGCGCGGGCGGTTCGATTGCAGGGGTGCCGGTTGCGTGCGTCTCGGGCTGGATCGTCTCGGCCGGGGTCGGCTCGCTTGCCTCAGCCGCGACCAACGCTTCCACCGGCAGAGCGGGTTCCGAAGGCGGTGCCGCGGCCTCCGGGGATACCGTTTGCGCTGACCCGACGACCGGCGCTACGTCGGCTGGCGCTTGCGCGCCGGTTGCTGCCGGGGGGGCGTCCTGGGTTTCGCTTACCGTATCCTCGCGAGGAACCGGCGCGATCGCTACGGGGGGCGTGGCTTGTGCCGCGGCCTTCAGCACGGGGGCCGCGGGTTCGGATTCACTGTCGGCGAGTTGCTGGGTGCGCAACAGCATCTGCGCCAGATCCTGTTGTTCGACCATGCGCATGTGGTCCACTTCAAGCGTTTCCAGCGGCGTGAGTTCGTGGTCGTTGCGGATATCGAGGCTGGCACCGGCGTCGATCAGGAAACGGGCGACATAGAGCGGGTGTTCGGCTTCCGAGCCGAGCGTGAGCAGATGCAGGGCGGTGTTGCCTTGGGCGTCGCGTGCATCGGGCGCGGCGCCGGCGGCAAGCAGCATTTGCACCTGTTCTTCATCGCCGCGCTGCACCGCGTGATGCAGCGCGGTGCGGCCGTCGAATGCCGCGCGCGGGTCAGTTTGCGTGACATCGGCGCCGCGCGCCAGAAGATCGCGCAAGATATCGGTCTGGCCGCAGGCGGCCGCGCTGATCAGCGTTGCGGGGCGTGTCGTCGCGGGACATCGAACGATCTCGATGGGCGTCAACGCGCGCAATTGTTCGGCGGTGATGGCAGGGGTGGCAGTATCGCGTGTGGCAAAGATGACGCCACCGACCACCAGGCTGGTGACCAGCATGCCGCCAACAAACCAGAGGACGCCAGTCATGGGATCGTGCCAGCGAGGTCGGGGTGAATTCATGATGCGATCAGGATGTTCCAATCAGGGCATTCATTCTAGCCGGTTGCGCTGCCTGCAGGTGTATAGGCCCCCGACGTGTTGTGTGGTTGATGCAACAATTTACGCTTGGTGACATGACGACAGCGTGGGCGACAGGACGGAAGATTCAGCGATCGCGCGGATACATTTCGCGGTAACGCTGCTCGAACGACGATCGCCCAAATTCGGCAGGCGTCTATTTCCGCGGCGGGTTCCAAGAATCCTTGAGCGTGACCGTGCGGTTGAATACCGGCGCGCCGGGCCGGCTGTCGTGCCGGTCGGCGACGAAGTAGCCGTGGCGCTCGAACTGGAAGCGCGCTTCGGCTGCAGCGTCGGTCAGCGCCGGTTCGAGTTGCGCGGTGATGCACTGCTTCGAATCGGGATTGATGTCATCGAGGAAGTTGCGTTCCATCCCGTCGGCATCGCCTTCGCGGCGTTGGCCGGGGTGCGGGTGCGCAAACAGCCGGTCATACAGGCGTACCGGGGCCGGGCAGGCATGGGCGATACTGACCCAGTGCAGATTGCCCTTGACCTTGTAGGTGTCGGCGCCCGCGGTGCCGGATTTCGAATCGGCGAAATAGGTGCAGTGCACGGCGGTGATGTTGCCCTCGCCGTCTTTTTCGCAGCCGGTGCATTCGACCACGTAGCCATAGCGCAGGCGAACGCGGTTGCCAGGGTAGAGGCGGCGGAATCCCTTGATCGGCACTTCCATGAAATCCTCGCGCTCGATCCATAGTTCGCGCGTGAAGGGCATTTCGCGCTGGCCGAGTTCGGGTTTGAGCGGATGGTTGGGGGCCTGGCAGATCTCGCTTTGGCCGGCCGGATAGTTAGTGACGACCAGCTTTAACGGATCGAGCACCGCAACCCGGCGCTCGGCGGTGTCGTTGAGATGATCGCGCATGCATTCTTCAAGCACGCTCATGTCGATCCAGCTGTCGGACTTGGAGATGCCAATGCGCTCGGCGAAGCGGCGCATGCCCTCGGGCGTGAAGCCGCGCCGGCGCGCGCCCATCAGCGTGGGCATGCGCGGGTCGTCCCAGCCATCAACATGGCCTTCATCGACCAGTTGCACCAGCTTGCGCTTGGAGAGCACGACGTAGGTGAGGTTGAGGCGCGAGAATTCGATCTGCTGCGGCAGCGGGCGCTCGAAGAAACCGCCTTCAGCGAGTTGTTCGAGCAGCCAGTCGTAAAATGGGCGCTGGTCTTCGAATTCGAGCGTGCACAGCGAGTGGGTAATATTCTCGATCGCATCCTCAATCGGGTGCGCGAAGGTGTACATCGGGTAGATGCACCAGGTGTCGCCGGTGCGGTGGTGGTGCGCGTGGCGGATTCGGTAGATCGCCGGATCGCGCATGTTGAGATTGGGCGAGGCCATGTCAACCTTTGCGCGCAGCACATGCGTGCCTTCGGGAAACTCGCCGGCTTTCATGCGTGCGAACAGGTCGAGGTTTTCGTCCACGCTGCGATTGCGATACGGGCTGTCCTTGCCCGCTTCAGTGAGCGTGCCGCGATACGCGCGTACCTGCTCGGCGTTGAGCGATTCGACATAGGCTTTGCCGTTGCGGATGAGGTATTCGGCGTACTCCGCCATGCGGGCAAAGTAGTCCGAGGCGAAGTACTCGTACTTCCCCCAGTCAAAGCCGAGCCAGCTGACGGCTTCGACGATCGCGTCCACATAGGCCTGTTCCTCGCGCGTCGGGTTGGTGTCGTCGAAGCGCAGATGGCAGACACCGCCGAATTCCTGCGCGATGCCGAAATTCAGGCAGATTGACTTGGCATGGCCGAAATGCAGATAGCCGTTGGGCTCAGGCGGAAAACGGGTTGTCACACGTCCGCCGTGTTTGCCGGCGCGCCGGTCGGCCTCGATCAGGTTGCGGATGAAGTGGGCGCCGCTTGCGTTTGGCGCGGGGGATTCTGGCATGGACATGACGGTCGGAACTCAGCGCTGAAACGCGTGATTGTAGCCGAAGCGGCGCGCGATCCCGCGCATCGCCACAGCGCCGGGGGCGCGCCTCGTGCGGGGGCCATTGTGCCTAAAGGCTGCGGCCGAAGTGCCGTAATGACACATTCCGACAAAGGCTTCGATATCTTGTGGCCGATAAATCAGTGGGTGCGATCGACCCGCTGCGCTGCTGACGAGGCGATGTGGAATCTAATATGATGCGGACTCGATGGTGTTGCTCAGGCAAGGGACGAGGAATGAAGTGGTGCACGCTGCTGTTGGGCGCTGTATTGATCAGCCCGCCGTCGGCAGCCCTGGCGCAAACGGAGGATCCCTTCGACTTCTCGCTCGGCGAATTAATGAGCGTCGAAGTCATCTCGGTGGCACGCAAGCGTCAGGAGATCGGCAGCGTACCGGCCGCGGTTCACGTGGTGACCGAGGAAGATATCGCCCGCATGGGCGTGACCACGCTCCCCGATGCGTTGCGACTGGTGCCCGGCGTTCAGGTAGCCGCCATCGGCAACAATCGCTGGGCGGTCTCGGTGCGCGGTTTCAACAGCCGCTTCGCCAACAGCCTGCTGGTGATGGTGGATGGGCGCACGGTGTATTCGCCGCTGTTCTCCGGCACCTACTGGGAGATGCTGGATATTCCGCTGGCCGAAATCGATCGCATCGAAGTGATCCGCGGACCCGGCGCCGCAGTGTGGGGCGCCAACGCCGTTAACGGCATTGTCAACATCATCACCAAGTGGGCACGCGCGACCCAGGGCGGAGAGGCGCGCCTGACGGTAGGCAACGTCGATCGCGCTCAGGCCTACCTGCGCCACGGGGGCAAACTCGACGACGGGCACTATCGCTTGAGTTATCACGGCCGCGCGCGCGAGACCTCGCGGCTGCTCAATGGCGCGGATGGCCGCGACGCCTGGTACACAAACCGCCTCGGCCTGCGCATGGAGCGTTTCCTCGGCGGCGTGGGCGAGCTGCGTGTCTCCGGCGAGGTGTTCGGCAACCGCAGCGAAGACCTGTGGCTGTCGCCCGACAGCACCTCGCCGACGCTGGCCACGCCGGTGGCGTTCACCCAGCGCGATCAGGGCGTGGGCCTGACGGTGCAACTGAACCGGGCGCTCGGCAAGGACCGCGAGTGGTCGGTGCAGGGCAGTTACCAGTATCTCGATTCGAAGGTCGGCCCCTTCCTTGCCGAAACGCGCAGCACCTTCGACCTGGATGCGCAGTACCGCTTCACTGCCGGTGCGCACGAACTCATCGTTGGCAGCGGGATGCGCTACAACGACCAGAAAGTGCTCGCCGGTGGATTCTTCGAGATCGATACCCCGCGCCGTCAGTTCGGCCTGTTGAGCGCCTTTGTGCACGATGAGATCACGCTTGTGCCCGACCGGTTGCGGCTGACCGGCGGCGTGAAATTCGAACATCACAGCTGGACCGGCAACGAATGGCAGCCCAGCCTCGGGCTGGCCTGGCAGGTAGCACCCCGGCACCTGATCTGGGGGAGTGTCTCGGAAGCCTCGCGCACGCCGGCGCGCACCGAGTTTGACATGACCTACGCGCCGTCCACTCAGGCGGGCGCACTAATTCGCTTTCGCCCACCTGAAAATCTTCGTGCTGAGCGCATGCGCGCCTACGAACTCGGCTACCGCGCGCAACCCTCGGACCGCGTCAGCGTCGACGTGACCGCGTTCCTCATGCGTTATCGACACCTGCGCACCCTACGCACGATGGGGGTGGCGCCAGACGATGCCCGCAAGTGGATCGTGGTCGACGCGCCTCTGGAGTTTGCCGGCCATGGCACGGTGTCGGGCTTCGAGGCCTCGGTCGACTGGCAACCCTTGGTGAGCTGGCGCGCGCGCTTCAGCTACAGTCATCTCGACACCCGTATCGAGGCGCGCGGCGACCCGCTCGGCGACGCCGCGAGCAGCTTCTATATGGAGCGGATACCAAGCGACCAGTTAAACGCACATGTGACCTGGAAACCGAAATCCGGCCACGCAGTCGACATGATCGTGCGTCACGTGTCGGATCTCATTTATTCGGAAAGTGGCGGCGGCATCGAGCCCGTCAAGGGCTATACCGAGCTCGACCTGCAGTATGGCTGGCGCGCCTCGAAACGCCTCACGCTGGCAGTGGTGGGACGCAATCTGATGAACGCGCGTCACGCCGAGTTTGGTCGCCTGTACATGCCTTCGCCAATGCGGGAGATCGGCCGCAGTGTGCACCTGACGGCGCAATGGGACTTCGATTGAACACCTGCCGCGACGCTGTCCGCAGGCCCCCGTGGGCGGTAATGTGACGGTGTTGGCGCGCGTCTGCCTGATCCTGCTGTTGTGGGTGACGCCGGCCAGCGCGTCGTTCGCCGCGGCGCCCACCGAGTACCAGCTCAAGGCCGTGTTCCTGCTCAATTTTGCGCGCTATGTGCAATGGCCGGCCGAGGCCTTGCCCGAGGGCGAGCCGATCGACATCTGTGTGCTTGGCCGTGATCCGTTCGGCGCCTATCTCGCTGAGCTCGAATCGCGGCAGGCGCAGGGGCGTGCAGTGAGAACCCGGCGGATCGAGTCGACCGACCAGGCCGCGGGCTGCGAGCTTGTCTTCATTGCCGGATCCGAGGAGCGCCGCATGACGCTGGTGTTGCGCGATCTGACCTTCGTAGCACCTTCGGCACTTACGGTGAGCGATATCGACGGCTTTGTCGATGCCGGTGGCGGCATTGGTCTGGTGACCGAAGACGACCGCATTCGTTTCGATATCAATCGTGTCACGCTGCAGCGCTTCCATCTTGATGCCAGCGCGCAGTTGCTCAAACTCGCGCGTCGCCTGATCGAACGCGGAGATCCCTGAGGTGGTGCCGTTCAGTCATCGCAAGCTTGGCCACAAGCTGCGCGCCATCGTGCTCGCAGGTATCGCCGTCGCCTTGCTGGTGAGCTTTGTTGCGATCGCGCTGGGCGAGATGCGCAAGGAAGTCACCCGCGTGCACAGTCGCGCCAGCATCTTCGCCGAACTGGTAATCGAGAACGGCTCTGCGTCGATGCGCTTCGAGGACATGCCCAGTGCCGAACGCCTGCTCGGATCGCTGCGTCATGTTGAACAGATCCGGGCCGCGGTGTTGTTGCGCAATGACGGCGAGGTGTTTGCCACCTTCCCGGCCGACCTGCCGCATACCGCGCCGCATTTCGACGATTTGATCGCGGCGCGCACGAGCACCGAAGGGCAGTGGAATTTCCCGCGCTACTGGCGTGCCTGGCCGGTGTTTCACGACGGCGAACAACTCGGCTATCTGGTGTTGGAGGTGTCGCTGGCGAGCACCATTGCCGAACTCGCACAGTGGATGCTGCTGGTGCTCGCCGGATTGTTCGTTGGCGGGCTGGTGGCGACCATGCTGGTGCGTCGCGCCGAACAGTCGATCGTCAGCCCCATTCTGCGTCTGGCCAGCGTGGTGCGCGATGTGCGCAATCAGGGCCGCTACGACTTGCGCGCCCCGGCCGGGCCGCGCGACGAAGTGGGCGAGCTGGTCGATGGCGTCAACAGCATGCTGGCCGAGATCGAAGTGCGCGACAGTGCCCTGGCAGCGCACCGTGACCGGCTCGAAGTCGAAGTGGCGAATCGTACCGAGGAGTTGTCGCGCGCCAAGGAAGAAGCCGACCTGTCGCGCGATGAGGCCGAAGCCGCCAACCGCGCTAAAAGCGTGTTTCTCGCCAACATGAGCCACGAGATCCGCACGCCGCTCAACGGCGTCCTCGGCATGGTGGAGCTGATGCACGGTACGCCGCTCAACGAGCGTCAACAGCGTATGGTCGAGACGCTGCAAGGCTCGGCCGAATCGTTGCTGTATCTCATCAACGACGTCCTCGATGTCTCCAAGATCGAGGCCGGCAAGCTTGAACTCGAACCCCTGGATTTTTCTCCGCGGCAGGCCGCTGAAGATGTCGCCTTGCTGTTCGCCGAGCGCGCCCGCCAAAAAGGCGTCGAACTGGTGCTGGTGGTCAGCGCCGCGGTGCCGGAAACAATATGTGCCGACGGTCACCGCTTCCGCCAGATCCTCAACAATCTGGTGTCGAACGCGGTGAAGTTCACCGATCGCGGTCATGTGCGGATCGATCTCGACGCCCGCACCGAAGGCGACAGCTTGCGCCTGGTTGGCCGCATCGAAGACAGCGGCATCGGCATTGCGGACGACTTGCGAACGCGCCTGTTCCGCGCCTTCGTCCAGGCCGACAGTTCGATGGCCCGTCGCTATGGTGGCACCGGGCTGGGGCTGAGCATCTCGCGCCAGCTCGCGGTGCTCATGGGCGGCGATATCACGGTGTCGAGCACCCCCGGCGAGGGCGCTTGCTTCACCATCGAGATCGGCGCCTCGACGTGGTCGGCGGCGCGTTCCGTCGCCACCATCGCCGGCCGTGTGGGGGTGGTCGCAAGCCATACCGCATTGCGCTGCGCGCTGGTCGATCAACTGGTGGCGCTTGGATGCGCGGCGGAAGGTTTCTCCAGCGCTGCCGAAACCAATGCGGCGCTGGCCGCAGGTGCGCCCATCGACACCTTGTTTGTTGACGACGAGCTGTCCGACGAGCGGGGTCACGCACTGATTGCCCGCCTGCGCGAACACGCCTTGAAGTGCGTGGCGCTGACCCGTTTGCGCTCGGCCAGCGATGAAGAAGATGCCCGTCGCTCGGGCGCTGCCGCCTGCGTGCCCAAACCGGCGCTGACCGCCGATCTGCTTGCCGCCCTGCGTGGCGACACCACCCGCGTCGCGCGTTGGCAGCAATCGCGCATCCCCGCGGTGCGCACCAACGCACGCGTGTTGGTGGCCGAGGATCATCCAGTCAATGCCGAGATTGCCAGCGCCCTGCTGGGCGAGTGCGGTTGTCGCGTCACGGTGGCCACCAACGGCCGGGAGGCGGTTGCGGCGTTTCTCGAAACGCCCTTCGATCTGGTCCTGATGGACATTCAGATGCCCGAGATGGACGGCATCGAGGCCACGCAGCGGATACGCGATATCGAGCGCGGCCAGGGCACACGGCGCGTGCCGATCGTGGCGCTCACCGCCAACGCGATGCGTGACGACCGCAGTGCTGCGTTGTCGGCGGGTATGGATGACTACCTGACCAAGCCGGTGGCGGGTGAGCGGCTGCGCGAAGCGCTATTGCGTTGGTTGCCCGATGCGCATAAAGTGGATATTGAAGCCACGCCACCGCCGCCGGCGGCGGCATCGACGGTCGAAACGCCGGCATCGGAATCGGCGCCAACACCGCCGGCGCTCGATATGCAGGTCTTGCTTGGCCTGCCGGGCGTCAAGGGCGACATCAATGCGCCGTTGCTCAAGCGCTTGGTGTCGCTGTTTCTCAGTGACACCGTCACGCAACTCGACGGGCTCGAAACGGCGCTTGCGGGCGGCGATGCCGATATCGTGCAACACCACGTGCACAAGATGAAATCGGCCGCGGCTGCGGTGGGCGCGGCCTTGCTTGCGAAAGAGGCGCGCGAATTCGACAACCACCTCAAGCGCGGCGAGGCAGACGACGACGTGGCACGCGCGGCGCGCATGCGGGAGGCCTTTGCGGGCTATGCAGATGCGCTTCGCGCGCACAGCATCATTGCGGAGCCCGATGGCGACTCCGCGCACAGGATGAAAGGCAATGACCGATAGAGAACGACCGCGGCTGTTGGTGGTGGATGACGATGATGTCACCCGCATGCTGGCATGCGCGGCGCTTGAGGAAGCCGGTTTCACGGTGAGTGAAGCCGGTGATGGCGAGGCCGGGCTGGAAGCCTATGCGCGCGAGCGCCCGGATCTGATGCTGCTCGACGTGATGATGCCGGGCCTCGACGGTTTCGAAACCTGCCGCCGCCTGCGCGCCAGTGGCGCCCACCTGCCGGTGATCATGCTCACCGGCCTCGACGACACGGCATCGATTGAAAGCGCCTATGACAGCGGTGCCACCGATTTCATCTCCAAGCCGATCAACTGGACCTTGCTGCGCCATCGCGTGCGTTATGCGTTACGCGCCGCGGCGGCGGTGGAGGAACTGGTGCGCAGCGAACGCAACCTCAGCGCGGCGCAGCAGATTGCGCGTATCGGTAGCTGGGAGTGGGAGGTTGGCAGCGACGATTGCCAGCGTTCCGATACCTACTGCGCGCTGTTCGGTGAAACGCCGGAGAGTTTTGGCGCCGGCATGTCGGCACTGGTCGAGCGCGTTTATGGCCCCGATCGGGTGCGCGTTTGCGAGGCCATCGAGGGGGTGCGCGGTGGCAATCGCTACACCCTGGAATATCGCATCGTGCGGCCCGACGGTCTGGTGAGCACCGTGCATGAGGTGGCTGTGCCGCTGACCGACAGTGCGGGGCGGGTGAGCCGCGTGCAAGGCACCTTGCAGGACGTTTCCGAGCGCGTGAAGGCGGAGCGCCGGATCCGCCAACTGGCGTATTTCGATGACCTCACCGGCCTGCCGAATCGCGCGCACTTCCGCGAGGCGCTGCAATCCGCGCTGCTGCGGGAAAGCTCGCGCGGCGGTCACTGTGCCGTGGTGCTGATCAATGTCGACCGTTTCAAGCGCATCAACGAAACCCTCGGCCAGGACGCCGCCGATCAGGTGTTGCAGGTGCTCGCCGTGCGACTCGGCCGTGGCTATGGCAGCGTCGACCACGACGGCTCGAGCCCGCAGAGTATGGATGCGCCGCGCATGGCGCGCCTCAGCGCCGACAACTTCGGTTTCTTTCTCGAAGACGCCTTCGGGCGCGATGCGGTTGAGGCCGAAGCGCGCGAATTGCTCCGTCGCGCCGGCGAACCGGTGCAACTCGGCGAACAGTCTCTGACCCTTACCTTGAGTGCCGGCATGGCCTTCTTCCCCGAGCACGGGCAGAGCGCCGAAGCCTTGCTCAAGTCCGCTGAAATGGCACTCGGCGCGCTGCGCCGCCGCGGCGAATACGACGCCATCCAGAGTTACACCGAACGCATGCGGGTCGACGCCGTCGCACGGCTCAGCATGGAAAGTGCGCTGCGCCATGCGGTCGCGCACGGCGATTTCGATCTGGTGTATCAGCCCAAGGTGGATGCCGACACGCAGAAAATCGTCGGCGGCGAGGCCTTGATCCGCTGGACGCACCCCGAAACCGGCCCGGTCGGTCCCGACACCTTCATTCCGCTGGCCGAAGAGCTCGGCCTGATCGGGCAGGTCGGTCAATGGGTGCTGACGCGCGCCTGCCAGGACATGACTCGCTGGCGCGAGGCTGGCCTGACCTTGATGCCGATCTCGGTCAATCTGTCGGCCAGCCAGTTCGGCCGTCAGGATCTGCTCGAACAGATCCAGAGCACACTGAGCGCGCACACGATCGATCCGCGCCTGATTGAACTTGAAGTCACCGAGTCCGCGCTGATGCGCGATACCGTCGCCACCTCCGAGCTGTTACGCAAACTTCACGGCATGGGCCTGGCGCTGGCGGTGGACGATTTTGGCACAGGTTACTCGTCGCTCGCCTACCTCAAACGCTTTGCCGTCAATACGCTCAAGATCGACCGCTCGTTCGTGCAGGACTGCGATGGCGACAATTACGATCCGGCGATCGTGCGCGCGATCATCGCCATGGCACGCAGCCTGGGAATCGGGCTGGTGGCGGAAGGCGTCGAAACCGTGGCGCAGGCCAAAGTGTTGCAGGGCGAAGGCTGTCCGGTGATGCAGGGCTACCTGTTTGCGCGTCCGATGCCGGCAAAAGATTTCGCAGCGGCCCTGAGTGCTGGCCTGGACAGCGCTGGTCGCCTGCGGGCGTAGAAAACAGGCTCAGGTGCGCCAGCGCACGCGCTCGTCGAGCATGCGCGTTGCCTTGTCGAGGGTGTGTGGCGAGCGCGTGATGATCGCCACATACCCCTGACCACCCGGCAGAATCTGCGCCGAATACCCGCCCAGCGTGCCGCGATAGACCTCGCCGGTGGCCTTCGCGTCGGGAATCAGCAGTAGTGTGACCTCGCCAACTTCGGTGTCGAGCACGATGTGCCAGGCGGTGCCCTGAGCGACCGGACACAGTTTCATGTAGCGCACGGTGCCTAGCGAGGCCTGCATTTCACCACCAAAATTGGCCAGGACGAAGCGGAATTGGTCGGGGTCGGCAAGGCGCGCGTCGGTGAACGCCTGCGGTTCGTGCAGTACGTGCTCGATGGCGACGCGCGCGGCGTCGGGGGTCTGGCGCGGCTGCCACTGTTTGACACCGAGCCCGAGGCTGAAAACCACCGAGGCGGCCAGCGCCCACAGCGTCCACGGCCGCCCCCTTCCATAATGCACGCGCAACAGCACGCGATCGACCAGCCCTTCCGGCACCGGCACGGCCAGCGCGGTATCGACCTGTGTGGCGTGACTGTCGATACCTCGTGCAAATTCGCGGCAGGCGCTGCATTCGTGCGCATGGGTGCGCGCCGCGGCGGACAGACGTTTGGGATCGGCGAGTTTCTCGCGGCGGAAATCGAGGCAATGGAAAGTGTCGGGGCGGTTCATCGCACACCTCTCGGCCGGGCGGATTGCGGCGCGTCGATCAGGCCGCGCAGGGCCTGTCGCGCTCGGGTCAGGCGCACCATGATGGCGCCTTCACTGGTATCGAGCTGGTCGGCGATTTCCGCGCAGGTGAAGCCACCCAGCGCTTGCAGCAGAAAAGGTTCGCGCAGCGAAATCGGCAAATGCTCGATCAGATCCGCCAGTTCGAACATGCCGGCCGGGTTGTCGTCGCTGGCAATGGCGAGTTCCTCGGGGGGCGTATCGACATAGTCGAAGCGCTTGCGTTCATACAGGCGCGCATGTTCATGACGCAGGATGGTCAGCAGCCAGGGTTTGGGCGTTGATTTGTCGCGCAATTGCTCCCAGCGTTTCCAGGCGCGGGTGAAGGTTTCCTGCACCAGATCTTCGGCCACGAAGCGATCGCCGCATAGCCAGTAGGCAAAGCGGAACAGGTCACTGCTGTAGGCGCGCACCACCTGATCGAAGGCGCGCCGTTTGCCCAGGCTGAGCAGCATGAATTTGTCCTCCTGTCTGACCTGACCCGCGCTGCGCGCGAAAGCTTACAGCCCCTCGGGTTCTCGTTACCGGGCCCTCCCGATAAAGTGTCATTCATGTTGAATCTTCTTCGGGCGTTGCCTATGATTGAAGCG
>CBDTZF010000020.1:0-14994 GCA_965364825.1 uncultured Rhodocyclaceae bacterium
AAATCAAGCGTTGGGACGCGAACTAAGCGTTGAATTTGCTCGAGATATGTTCATGGAATGGATGCGACTTTTCCCGAATAGTCAATGGCTGCCGGTTTTCCCGTTCTGTCAGCGTTGCGCGGTTGCGCATTATTTGTCGGTTTGTCGATTGTCCTGAGTGAGCGGTTTGCTACACTCAGCGCAGGCTCTGCGCACGTGTAGAGCGCGGTTCGAAAACTATAAGGAGTGGGGTATGCGCGCGTCGTTTTTCGGTCATGTGTCGTGGGTTGGCAGTCAAACGAAGGGGGCTCACAAGGACGATGCGAGTACAGAGCATTTCGACGATGGGTTTGTCGCTTGTGGCCACGAGGCAAATCTCGTGCGTGAAGATGAGTTCATCTGCATTGCTTTGGGCGCGGCACGCTTCGATGAGGCCATCGATGTCTCGGTGTCCGATGGACCGGCAGCCCCCTGGCTTGCGGCTTACCGCAGACACGGGGTCGACGCTGTGTCACATGCGACTGGGCGTTTTGCGGTCGTACTCGTGAATACTGCCGAACGCAGTGTCTGGGCAGCGACGGATCGTTTTGCAACTTATCCCATATGCTTCGTTTTGGATTCTATGGGTTTTCGGTTCTCCGATCGAGCAAATGCCCTGGCGAGCAGCGTTCCGGCGCTGTCGCCGCAGGCGATCTTCAGCTATCTTTTTTTCCACGCAATCCCCGCCCCTCAGACCGTGTTTGACGGGATTTTGCGACTTGAACCCGGTCACTATGTAACGTGGAAGCAAGGCGGTCAGGTGGACTGTATGCCTTGGTGGCGGCCTGTCTTCGAAGAACCAACGCAAGCGGACTTCGAATCATCCAAACGCGAGTTTCTCTCGCTCGTTAGGCAGGGCGTCGAGCGTGAAGCGGTGGTCGGAGAGGTCGGTGCCTTCCTCTCCGGTGGCACCGACAGCTCTACAGTTTCCGGCATGCTTACCGAGATACAAAGCCAGCCTACCCGCACCTATTCAATTGGATTTGATTCCGACGGCTACGACGAAATGGCATATGCTCGGCTGGCGGCGAAGCATTTTGGAACGGATCATCACGAATACTACGTGACGCCGGACGATCTGCTCGAAAGTATCCCAAAGGTCGCGGCGCATTATGACCAGCCATTTGGCAATTCATCCGCGGTGCCTGCCTATATTTGCGCTCAACGCGCGCGAGAGGACGGCGTCACGAAATTGCTCGCAGGAGACGGCGGAGATGAACTGTTCGGTGGCAATGTCCGTTATGCGAAACAGAGGGTATTCGGTCTCTACGACCGGGTACCGTCGCTCGTGCGCTCGGCGGCACTGGAGCCGATGCTCGGACTGAGCGCGCTGCATCGCATTCCGCTGTTCCGCAAGGGAGCGAGCTACGTCGAACAGGCCCGCGTGCCGATGCCGGATCGCATGCAGATGTACAACATGCTGCTTCGGCTCGGCGTCAACACGGTCTTTGAGCGCGATTTTCTCGCCCATGTCGACCAACAGGAACCGTTTGTTTCGCAGCGTAGAGTTTGGGATGGAGCGAAGGCGGGTTCAATGATCAACCGCATGCTCACTTACGATCTGAAATACACCCTGACGGACAGTGACTTGCCAAAAGTGATCGGCACGACGCGACTCGCTGGCGTTGAAGTGGGGTTTCCGTTGCTGACTGATGAGCTAATGGATTTTTCGGCGAAGTTGCCGCCGGAATGGAAGCTCAAGCGATTTCAGCTGCGCTGGTTTTTCAAAGAGGCGCTGCGTGGTTTCTTGCCCGATGAAATCATCGCAAAGAAAAAACACGGGTTTGGCCTGCCGTTTGGCGTTTGGGCGTGTGAGCACGATGGCCTGAAAACGTTGGCGCGCGACGCACTCAAGAGCATCGGACGGCGAGGCATCGTGCGTCCCGATTTTATTGATACGCTGCTCAATGAGCATTTGCCCGCATACCCGCGCTACTACGGTGAAATGGTCTGGATTCTGATGGTGATGGAATTCTGGATTCGGGCGCATGTACCCGATTGGCGTGCGAATGCATAGCCGGGTGTGCCGGCATCAGAAGTCTTCGATAGCTCCCGGATTCCAGATAGCCGAGATGGCAGATCGGTTTGTTTTCCGCGTCACACCAGAATTTCTGGACACTCCGGGTGACTCAGGAAGTTCTGCGGACTCGCGCTCGCGCCGTATGCGCCTGATTGATAGACAACTGCAAAATCGCCGACTTCGGCTTGCTGCAACACCATCCGGTCGCCCAATAGATCAAGTGGCGTGCATAGTGGACCAACGAGCGAAGCGGGTTCGACCAATCCATTGTTCATGCGATTGCCGATGGCTACCGGGTAGTTCTTGCGGATGACCTGGCCAAAATTACCCGAGGCGGAGAGGTGGTGATGCAGTCCGCCGTCTGAAACGAGATAAGTGTGACCGCGTGAGATTTTCTTGTCGATAATCTTGCACACGTAGACGCCGGCTTCACCGACAAGGTAGCGGCCAAGTTCGATCACGATTTCGGCTTGCGGTAGTTTGCTGGCTGCTTCGGAGACGATTGTGGCGAGGTTTAGGCCGATCGGCGTGAGATCGATTCGCTGCTCGCCGGGGAAGTAGGGTATGCCGAAACCACCGCCAAGGTTAAGGAATTTGACCGGCGAGTGCGCGTGTTCGGCGAGTTGCAGTGCCAACGCAAAGCTTTTCTGCTGAGCCTCGATGATCGCCTCTGATTTGAGGTTTTGCGATCCGGCAAAAAGATGAAAACCCTCGAAGGCAAGGCCCGCCCGTTGGATTTCGGCCAGTAATTCAGGCACCTGTTCGGCATCCACGCCGAACTGCTTCGGGCCACCGCCCATTTTCATGCCGGAAGACTTGAGTTCAAAATCTGGGTTGACGCGCACGGCAACCCTTGCAGGGAGGCCCAGTGTCTTGGAAGCTGCCGCTAGCGGCGCAATTTCGCGAAAGGATTCGATGTTGATCAGAATGCCGGCGGCGACCGCCTGCACAAGTTCGACATCTTGTTTTCCGGGGCCGGCAAAGCTGATTTCGTGTGGATTGGCGCCGGTATCGAGTGCGACCTTTAATTCACCCGCAGAGGCGACATCAATGCCATCGACCAGCGACGCCATGTGACACACCAGGGCAGGCATCGGATTGGCCTTCATCGCATAGTGGAGCTTGATCTGCTTTGGCAACGCCTCGCGTAGCGATGCAACCCGTCGGGTAAGAAGGTTTCGGTCGTAGGCGTAAAACGGCGTGCGTCCGATGCGGGCGGCTACGCGTGTGAGCGGCATGCCGCCAATCTGAAGCTCGCCGTCTTTGACGGGAAACTGATTCATCGGGGCGTGGGCCAGAGGGGTGCGGGAAGGCGCGTTCATGAGTCAGTTTGAAGCTCCATGATTAAGGCTTTACGGTCGATCTTGCCGTTGGGATTACGTGGCAGTGGACCATGACGTATTTCGATGCGCGCAGGAATCATGTAGGCGGGCATACGTTTTCGGCATTCGGACAAGAGGTCGGTGGGGTCAAGAGTATTTTCACTTGCAGGCGTGCATACCACAGTAATGCTGTGCCCGAGTGTTTCGTGGGCTACCCCAAAAGCGGCGCATTCACCAACCATCTGCGTCGCGTATAGAATTTCTTCTATCTCGTTCGGGCTGACGCGGTAGCCCGACGTCTTGATCATTTCGTCGCGACGGCCGATGAAGTACAAATAGCCGTCTTCATCGCGCCGCACAGTGTCACCAGAGAACACCGCGGTTTCGTGTAGTACAAGTCCGCTTTGCCGACCGGGCGCCTTTGCAGGCAGCGGCTTGAATCGCTCCGCCGTCTTTTCGGTGTCGTTCCAGTAACCCATGGCAACCAGTGCGCCGCGTTGCACGAGTTCACCGGGCTCGTTGGGCGCGCATTCACTACCGTCTTCCCGCAGAACGAGTACGTCCGAGTTGGGAATCGCCTTGCCGATCGAGTCCGGTCGATGATCAACTTGATCGGGCGCCAGGTAGGTCGCACGAAAGGCTTCTGTCAGACCATACATTAGGTAGGGCGCCGCGTTGGGCGCCAACTTGCGAAGCCGGGTGAGTGTGTCGAGCGGCATGCGTCCGCCTGTGTTCGCCAAGTAGCGCAGATGATCGGCGATCGTCTCGGGCCACTCCAATTGTGCCAGTTGAATCCACAAGGGCGGTACAGCCGTGAGACCGGTGACTTTCTCACGCGCCATCGCCTTGAGGACGTCGCGCGGCATCAGGTAGTTGAGCAACACAACCCGTGCGCCACTATGAAAGGCTGTCGTCAATTGCGAAAAACCGGCGTCAAAGGATAGCGGTAAAGCTGCGAGCAATGTGTCGTCTGCGCGGTTGGCGAGGTAGTGAGCGACGCTTTTGGCCCCTGTGACCATGTTGCGATGAGACAGTACGACGCCTTTCGGCCGGCCGGTGCTGCCCGATGTATAGAGAATGGCCGCCATATCGCTATCGATAACGCGGTGTCCCCTGGCCGACGGCGCGTCTACAAGCGCGCCCCAGCGGTGGACTGATACGCCAGGCAGGGTGGGCAAATCCTCGGGATTTCCCGTCAGAACAACATGACGGAGATCATGACACGAGGTGAGAGCCGCTGTCATCGCGCCGATGCGTTCGGCGCTGGTAACCAATACACGCACGTTACAATCGCGAAGAATGTAACCGACTTGCTCTGCTTTGAGAATCGGATTAATCGGAACGAAAACGCCCCCCGCACGGCTTGCACCAAAAAAAGCCGATACGGTTTCGAAGCGCTTGTCCAGATAGATGCCGACGCGCTCCGATCGATCGAGGCCGAGATGGCGCAGGCCACTCGCGAACGATTCTATTTCGTGGGCGAGCGCGCAATAACTGCGCGTTTCCGCACCGAACGTGAGCGCATGCGCGTCCGGCGCGCGGTGGGCCGTCGAGGCGACCAAGTCATGGAGCAGGTGCGTTGCGTTCATTTCGTAGAGCGTGACGCCTGTGCGGTAAATCGAAAAGTGAAGCCTAAATTAACTTGCTGGTGCCGATGATGCCAAAATTCCCTTGTGTTAACGTGAAGAACGCTTGCAGGGCCACGCGGCGTAGGGCCGGATTCGCCCCGCCATTGGTGCCCCACGGGACGTCGTGGCGAGTTGAAACCCGCCCTACCGGGTGTCGCAACAGCGTCACTTTCAATTGCCAGGGGCGCTGCGTCTCCCATGTATGAAAGTCAGGTGCTCAAAGTGCATGTGTCGGGCGGTGAGAGTTTTAACACGGGACGCGTCCGGGCGCTGGCGCCGAAGTGAATAAACGGAGATCGCCCGAGCAGTGAAATTTGAAGCGATCCTATGACGATGAAGGTGGCCGTTGTGAGAGCGCGGATACCCATGCGCCGATGCGCTGCGAGCGAGTTTGGATTGAACGCCGAAATTCGCGAAATACTCCATTCGACTTTTTTTTCGGCCAGGTGTGCGTTGGCCGCCTGCCAGAGACGTGAAAACGTGCGACCCATTCGGAATTCAGGCTCAACGTAAACGTCGTAGTCCCACACGCAGCGCTCGGGAGGGTAGAGTTCGTATCGGCACCGCACTTCATCTTCTTCGTAGGCGTTGCGTTGAAACCACAGAAAGCCGGAAAAACGATCACGGCTTTCGGCAACAAAGCATGTGGCGCCAGCCTCGAAGCGCCGTGTGATGACGGGCGCAGGGCGCGGAAAGTCTCGCACGATCGGGTCGTTGGCATCGACTTGGCGAACGCCGCGGATAACCTGGTCATGTGGGCCCCGGTGACCAGCGTCGGGCACAGGTTGCGCGAAGAAGATGTAGCGAACCATGAAGACCTTACCGATGCTGAGTTTATGCAGTATACGCGCCACCAAATAGAGCAAGCCGTTTGCCCATCCAAGTGTTTCGAATGTGTCACCCAGGCGCGAAAGAGACATGTTTTCAACGACCGTGCGAGCAGGCCACGCTGAGTAGTGATGCAAGTGCTTCGCTGCGCCCACGACGTGAAGCATTCCCAATGCTGCTTTCAGAGGCCAGAGAGAACTCTGCGGAATGGCTGCAAAAACGCGCCAGAAGTGACGTAATCTTCTCGGTGTCGTCCAGTGGCGAGATTGCGCCGATGCCAGCCGCTCGGCACGTGACGGCCGTGTCGCCAGAGGGATCCGTCAATGCCATGATGGGTCGGCGCGATCGCATGTACTCGTAAAGCTTTGCTGGAATTTGTGCATTGCAGTTGCTTGCCTGCAAAATCAGCAGGCCGTCGGCACTGAGCATTTCAGATAGTGCTTCGCGATAGCCCGTGGACGGCGCAAGCTCAATCGCTTTTTCAATGCCATGACGAGCCGCCAATTCTGTCAGCATGGTTTCGTGTACCGGTGCGCGAAAACGAACAATCAGACGATCGTACAAGGCAGGCTGAGTCTTCTTGAGCCGACCAATCGCTTCGAACAGATGTGACGGATCACGCTCATTGGGATAAACGATGCCGCTGTGCAAGAGCGTTAGTTTCCCCGGATTGATTGGCTCGCCAGCGTGAGCAGTCGAGAACGTTTCTTCATCGTAGCCATTTTCGAGAAGGTGCATACGATCACGCCAAGCAGAAAACCGACGTTGATAGTGCACCAGCGCAGATGGTGTCGTAAACGTGCTGACCGCGGCGCCCTTGAGTGCGCGTGCTTCGATGGCTGCGAAGCTGCGCCATATTGCGGGGTCTTCCGGATAACCGTCTTGCGCCATCGGGTCGCGGAAATCCGCCACCCAGGGTAGTTTCGAACGCGCATGAAGGGTCGCGCCAATCATATGGGCCGTCGCGATGGGATAAGTTGACCAAATGGCGTCAGGTGAGAAGCGCCGGATCAGTTTGAGTCCGGCCGGTACCGCACCCAGCCACCACGTCAGCCAGCGATCCGGGCGCGCGAGCAGGCTCGGGTAGCGGCCCCCAATCGACAGATGACGGGATGTGTCCCATGCTTGGGCGCGAATGACCCGAAGTCCTTCCGGAATGTCATCGAGTTGCGCTGGTGACGTTTGACCGTATGCGCGCGGGTGTGCCGTCAGAATGATTGGCTCCCAGCCAAATTCCGGCAAATAGCGCGCAAAGCGCAGGGTACGCTGCACGCCACTGCTCCCGTGAAGGGGAGGGAAGTGATAGGCAATCATCAATACGCGCTTCATGAGAACGTCGATGCAGCCAACATGGCTTCGTGTGTCGGGCGTCGGCGGCGAGGCCAACTCCGTCACGTCTCGGTCTGAAAGGGTGCTTATAATAGCAACCCGATCCCTGGGGCATCGTAAAATCCATCACCCGTTGAAAGTAAATCTGCAGGAGTGCATCGTTGGACATCAAGAAGGAAGTAATTGCCATCCTCGATGAGGTCTTGAGCCTTGGCGGCCGTACAGTCGATTTCAACCACGATACGCCGCTGTTGGGCGCCGTGCCCGAACTCGATTCGATGGCTGTCGTCGGCGTGATCAACATGCTCGAAGAGCGCTTCGGATTCTTCGTCGAGGATGACGAGATTGATGGGTCCTCGTTTGAGACGGTGGGTTCGCTGGTGTCTTTTGTCGAGGGCAAACTGGTCTGACGACAATGCTCAAGCGAGAGGCTTTTTTTCTCGATACCCCGACCGGTGGGCGATTCTGCCTGCTGACGCGCCCACCAGGAAAACCGAGGGGCGCGATTTTTTTTGTTCCGCCCTTTGCTGAAGAAATGAATAAATCGCGTCGCATGGTGACCTTGGCGGCGCAGGCTTTTGCGCAAAACGGCTGGCTGGTGCTGCAAATCGATCTATTTGGCTGCGGTGACAGCGCGGGTGATTTCTCCGAAGCGACTTGGGATGATTGGCTCAGCGATATCGACTTGGGATGGGAGTGGCTGATCCGGGAGTGTGAGCGGCTTGACGCGAATGTTCCGGTGATTCTATGGACACTTCGCGCCGGGAGTTTGTTGGCGGCTGACTGGATATCCCGTCGCGAAGAATGTCCTTCCCTGCTCATGTGGCAAGCCGTGGCCAGCGGCAAGCAGCATTTGACACAATTCTTGCGCCTCAAGGCGGCCAACGAGATGCTGGTGGAGGCGGACGCGAGCGCAGCGATGGCGGCAGTGCGCGCCGAGCTGCAGTACGGCAAGATGGTTGAAGTCGCTGGATACGCACTTTCGGCCCGGCTCGCTGACGGTCTTTCTGTCGCGACCTTAGCCTTGCCCCCTTGCGTTGATGTCGATCGGGTGCTGTTGGAGGTTGGCGGCGGGAGCCATCCCGAGCCATCGCCCTTGGTGATTGGTTTGACAAACAAATGGTCGGCAGATGGTGTCGCTGTCGTAGCAGAGGCAATTCCCGGCCCCGCCTTCTGGCAAACGCTGGAAATCGAAGTGGCCCCGATGTTAATTGAGCGTTCGCTTTTTCACTTGGAGACGCTGCAGTGAATGTGCGTGAGTTCGCCGTACTGTTCGATTGTGAGGGCGAGCAACTTGTTGGTATTGTCGCCACGCCGCGCTTGACGATCGGGGATGTCGGCGTCCTTGTGGTCGTGGGGGGGCCGCAGTATCGGGCCGGTAGCCATCGGCAGTTTGTTTTGCTGGCGCGATATCTGGCGAATCAGGGCTGGCCGTGTATGCGCTTCGACTACCGTGGCATGGGTGATTCGACAGGTGGGCAGCGTGATTTCGAGGATGTCAATGCAGACATACGGGCAGCTGTCGATACTTTCATTGCTCAATCGCCGTCCGTAAAACGAGTGGTGCTGTGGGGGCTTTGCGATGGTGCGAGCGCATCATGTTTCTACGCGCCACTAGACTCTCGTATTGCCGGCCTAGTCCTGCTCAATCCTTGGGTACGAACGGCTGAGGGTGATGCCAAAGTAATGTTGAAGCACTATTATCGAAATCGATTCTTGAGCGCAGATTTCTGGAAGAAATTTCTTGGCGGTGGCGTGTCTGTCGTCGGTGCAATCAAAAGTTTCGTGAAAACTGCGCGGCAGTCAAGAGCGCCGATGCAAGGCTGCGACGAGGTTTCAGTAGCTGAGCAGCCGTTTGATTTGCCAAGACGACTGGCAGAACGTCTGAATTCCGCCAATCGACCGTTTGTCGTCATTCTGAGCGGTCGGGATTTTGTCGCCAGTGAATTTGAGCACTTGCTTGGCTGCAATGCTGACTGGAAGCGGCTCATGGTTGTGGGCGAGTTAGAGCGCATTGATGAGGCGGATCATACTTTCTCGCGGGCGGTGTGGCGAGAGCGCGCTGAACGCTTGTCGGGCAATTGGATTGCTCGCCTGAGTGAGCGCTGATTGATAGATTTGGCACTGCAGAAGGTGCCAGTGACACGTTCCGCAGTGCCGAGAGGGTCCTCGTGGAATAAGGCGCAAAATAGTGAGTTGTCGGTACAATCCCGCACAAGTGGGTTCCTAGGAAATACCTTGAATTTGGATCGACGCTCGTAACCATGTAAGGAGATCGGATGCCCAGGGTCGATGTGTGGAACTATGCCCGTGAAGTTTGGGCGGATATGAACGCCGCGAAGCAGCAGAGCGGCAAGAGCCCGTTTCAACAAATTCGTGACATTTTCAGATTACGCCGCACCGCAAGCCGATTTGGTATTTCTGATTATTTCAAGTTCAGGCTCTATCTTGACGATCCCCATGGCGAGCGAAGAGACGAGGATTTTGCGGGTTGGCGCATGATGCATTGGCTCGATGATCGCCTTAACGATCCCCGCTGGCAGGTGGTATCACGTGACAAACTCGTGATGTACACGCTGCTATCGTCCTGCGGCCTGCCCACGCCGCGAATCTATGCGGTTTATGAAAAACACGGTCGTCTCGTGCCTGACGCGCCGACCCTGCAGACACCGCATGCGTTGGCCGATCACATTCGAACGGCGCTTCAGTTTCCGTGTTTCGCGAAACCCGTGTATGGAGACATCGGACGCGGCGCCTCAAGCCTCCGCGAATATGACGGTGCGCGAGACGAACTGGTGCTGGGCAATGGCGAGCGCGTCACTGTCGAGGGCTTTGTGGACTCGCTCCACGATGAGAATAGCTGGATGGAGGCGGAAAGAGGCTACATATTCCAGGAATTTATTGAGCAGCACCCGAGTGTTTCCAGGTATTGCCGTCATGTCGCGACAGCACGCATCGTCGTGCTCGTCACAGATCAGGGTGCCGAGCCGTTTCGTGCAATCTGGCGCGTCGTTGCGGGCAACAACATGTCCGATAACTACGCCAGCGGTTCGCGTGGGAACCTCCTCGCGGCCCTGAACCTAGAACTGGGCACTGTCGAGCGCGTCGTGCGCGGATACGGGCTCACGCTAGAGGATCTGGAATACCATCCCGATTCGAACGATCGACTCATCGGCTTTCAACTGCCGTTCTGGGACGAGGCAATCGAGATGACGTGTCGCGGGGCTAGAATTTTTCCAATGACGCATTTTCAGCATTGGGACATCGCATTCGGCACCGACGGTCCGGTCGTGGTCGAGATGAACGTCCTCGGATCAATCGATGTCCCGCAAATTGCAACGGGCAGGGGAATCTACGACGAAAAGCTGCGGCGACTGGTCGCTCAGCATGCGTGAGCGCGTGAAGACGCCAGCGCAATACCAACGGGTGTTGTCACAATTGCGTCGCCCGTAATCGGTAGCAGACAGTACGGCCTATTCTCGTTTGCGACGCCGGATCACGTTGGCGCTAATGCGAGAGTCGTATCCACTCGTCTCTGGGCACAGGCAGTGTGATGGGCGCGATCGGAAAAATTTCCCATTCCTGATTTGCTTCAAGAAGCACGGGACCCTCAGGCGTGATCGCGATGTCCCACGCCAGCAAGCGAAGCGGGAGGAAGGCGTGGGCGGCCTTCTCGGCCAGATCGAGCGCCGATTGCCAGTATGGAATAACAAAACCGGACAAGCGGGTTTCAGAGTTCGGGTGCGCGACGATGGGCGTCAGACCCACCGTCCCGGGTTGTTTCGAAAACGCCTTGTTGATCTGCCCGCTCTGCAAGTCGACGTCCGCAATCAGGTTTCCCGAGTGTCCGGATGCAAAGTTGTCAGTCTGGTTGCCGTCGACCACGAGCTTGAAACGACTGAATAAAATCTTGCACTCGCCATCTGGCGTAACAAAGGTGACGAGTCTTACCGACTGAACCGCGCTTGTGCCGCACAGCCCACATAGATCGTCGTGGCCCGCCAACGTGTGTTGCAAGATTAGCTGATCGTGGCGCGCACGCTCGGCCAAGTATGAATACAACTGCCCAGCGTCCATGGTCTGGTCGTCGATGATGAATCGCTCGCCTCGCCTGGTTACCCTATTCACCCCTTCACCCTTCATGCCATGCGCCGGTTTGCAGAAAAAGGTTTCTGCGGACAACGCTGTCAAGCGGTCCACCCACTCCGCTCTGTGTTGCTGTGGCCCCTGGCCGGAAGGCGCTGTTGCAGGGTCTGTAAATACACCGATGCTTCGCGGCACCGGCAGTTTCAATTCCTCGCACCGCGAATAGAAGACAGCCTTGTCGTCGACGATATCGCCCGCCGATTTATCGTTGACGCGGTTTTCCAGCCTCACACGCGCCTCACGGCTCATGAAGTTGTCGATCTCTGATTCCGCGATGGCCGGATCGGTAAGCCCCCAGAAAACAATGTCGTCAAGGGAGAAAAGCGAACGATTGTGAAGCCGCAACGCGCGCCTCAAGGTAAAGGCGAAGGGTGTGCCGAAATGGCGCGACATACGTTGCAACATCCTGACGGTGACATGAATCTTCAGCGGATTGAGCATGGTGGGCTATTGCCGGGGTTACGTGGGGTTAGGGTGTCGTGGCGGTGAGAAGCCTTATTCAGCCTTCATGTGCATCGATCGCGCATTTTCAGCACGGGATGAAAAGGGAAAATGGCTGAAGTGATCGGCACCTGACGCTTTCGGCGAATTCCCTTCGCGACATTCTTGAGCGAGACTTTCTTGCTGGCAAGGCAGGCCTGAAATTGCTCGCCCATAATGCCGCTGCGGGTAGCGAGTTGCAAATCGGGTCTCCTCCTGACGCCAAGCATGCTGCCACAATCTGCACGATGACGAACGCACGCTGCGCTGGGTGTGGATGACCTTCTTCTCCACTGCCATTGCATCGGTTGGCGTAGCGACGCGGATTGCAAGGCGCGTGATATATTTGGCCCTCGTCCGGCAGGTATCAACACTCGCGTTCTATTCCTGTTCCAAGCTCCTGAAATCGGTTCGATCATCATCATGTCAATTGCCGGGAAGGTTCACGATCTGGCCCAACTGCGCCGGGTTCGACGGAAGCATCGAATCGGGTGGCCGGCTGCGCTGTGGCGTTTTTACGAACTGACCGGCCCACGGCGTTTTTCGCCCAACGAGGTGTTTCTACTCGATCTGATGGATCCGGCGCGCACGCGCGAGGACTTGGATCGCGTGATCAGCAAGGAGGTCATGCTCGGGCGCCAGTTGGCGATCAATCCGGCAAGCCACTTTGCGCTCACCGAAGACAAACTGGCGTTTTATCGACATTGCCGTGAGCACGGCCTGGCCACACCCAAGGTGCTGGGCGTGTGGGGCGACAGCGATCAGTGGCCGGACGGGGAACCCGTTGCGAATGACGACAGGACATGGCGTGATTTATGCGACCGGATCGAGAGCCGCGATCTGGTGCTCAAGCCCGTGCACGGCGTCCACGGCGAAGGCGTCATGTTGCTGCAGCGGCAGGCGGACGGCTATCTCACCCAGTCAGACGAACGGCTCACGGCGGACGACTTGCTGACCCGGATGCGCGCCTCGGGTTATTCGACCTGGATGATGCAGGAGCGTCTGCGCGCACATCCCGACATCGCCGAGTTGTCGGGCAGTGACAATCTGCAAACTGCACGCGTCGTCACTTGCGTCGATAGCGACGGCAATGCGGAAGTGGTGTTTGCATGGCTGCGTATCATCGGCGGCCATGAGGCTTTCGACAACTTCAATTTCGGCACGTCAGGAAATTACGCCGCCACGCTTGATCTTTCGACCGCGCGGGTGCGCTACGCACTTGGTGGCCTCAGTGACGGGCTGGGTATCGAAGCGGTGACGACGCATCCCTCAACCGGCGTGAGGATGGAAGGGTTTGCGATACCGCACGGACGCGCCGTTTTCGACCTTGCGCGCCATGCAGCACAGTGCTTCGTGCCGCTGCGCACGATCGGCTGGGATATCGCGATTACGCCCAGCGGCGTCGCGCTCATCGAGGGCAACGTCACCTGGGATCCGCTGCCGACGTTTGAAACGCTTCCCGATATCCGGGCGCTGGCCTGAACGCCCTGTCCATCAAGCCGAACACAACAAACACGGGGGCGTTTTCGTTGCGCACGTTGACGAAGCGAGCGTCGCGAGCCGTGTTCCGCACGCGCGCTTATGTGATCTTCTCGCGTGACTGTCGCGACGCGCTGATGCCGTCGCCGCGCGAGGGCGAAGTCTTCACCATCCTTACCCAGGAGAATTTCGCTGACAGCGCATCCATCGCTACCGCGATGCTCGGGCTGTCCGGTGAGAACGCGGAGTATCTGACCGACATTCGTCGCGGTCGTATCGTCGGTTTCGTGATTTCGTACCATGGCAAGGTGGTGCATTTCAGCTACCTCTTCCTGCGCAACAAGACGGCCTGCATTCTCGGTCTGGATGGACGCACGGCGCTCATCGGCAATGCCTATACCGTCCCCGCTTACCGGGGCAAGGGTGCGCAGCCGCGATCGGTCAAGGCACGCGCCTGGCTGGCGCACAATGCCGGTTTCGATCGCATTGCGGCTGAAACCGATGTGGACAATCTGGCGTCGCAAACCGGGATGAAGAATGGCGGCATGCAACCGGAGGGGCGCATGGACGTTGCCGTATTTATGCGGGCTGTCGTGATTCGCCGCCGGCGTCCGGCGGGATTCGCATTTTGGGGCCTGTGTATCGATTGGTGGCCGCGCCATCGCCGCTGACGGCGGCAAGCTGTCAGCGGTCTGTCGTCAGGCTGCTTTTCGCAACCAGTTTCGCAGCGCGCGCTTGAACCCGATGCGCTCGAGCCCGTTTCCGATCGCGCTCGAACTGGCGTCGACCTGACGATGGAGCATCACGCTCAAGCGGATCCCCAAGTCGGGTCGTAGCAGCAACTCGAGGCTGCAGGGTGTCTGGTCGGTGCTGAAGAATCGCTTGTGTTCCGAATCCCCTTCAGTGAAATCGAAAGCCGAGAATTTGCCCTCGGAGAATAGAGATTCCAATGCCAGCCATTGGAGCACCGTACCGGGTGACAGCTTGCCTATCTCGGGCTTGAAGCCGAGATAGGCGTATTGGAGAACACCGCGCTCGATGGGGCAGTAAAGGTAAGACACCGGCTCGCCCTGTGCGAACAGCAGGAAGGCGCGAAGCTGATCGCAATCGGCGGCGGCTTTGGCGCGGTCGATGGCATCGACTGAATCCGGAAGCCCACAATCGAGCAAGCGTTCCTGATAGCTGGCAGCCGAAACCGCTCGTGCGAGCCGGAAAAATGCATCGATCTCGTCTGGCGTCCGGTAAATTCGGAAATCGACTCCGCCTGCCTGTTCGCCGAACTTGCGAATTTTGCGCTTGATGGTCGATCGGGTCTTGCCCGAGAATTTTTCGCTGTAGCCCGCGAAATCGCCCGACATGTCGATATGACAGCGCATGTATGAGTGGACGCAGTAACGAAGGTAACCATTGGCGCGTTCGATGGTGCCGCTGTCGCACTGGCGCGGAATACTCGACAGAAAGTAGCCGTCCAGTGCCGTATCGAGTTGTGGCAGCTTGGGGGTCTCGTCGCCGCCTTTGAGTTCGCCGAGCTTGTAGACCTTGCGCAGCACATTCAAGCGTTTCGTCCCGAGCGTGAATTCGCCGAGCCGGTACTTGAGTTCGTACGCAAACGGATGCCAGTCGGCTTCGTTCACCTGAATGTCCGTCGCATAATCTGTTCCACGTAACGGCGTGATGTGGCAGCGGCGCCAACCTGCGGCATTGGTAGGCCGCGCGGCGCGGGCGGGGCAGAGAGCTGATGAAA
>CBDTZF010000021.1:0-14891 GCA_965364825.1 uncultured Rhodocyclaceae bacterium
TGCGTCGAGCGGACGACAACCACGCCGGCTTTCTGCGCGGCGCGCACGGCGTCGTACCAGTAGTCTGGCAGGCTGCCGTGACCGGGCAGGGCGAGGATGACGCCAGCGGCGCCACGCTGCGCGGCGCTGGCCAGCAGATCGGGCGGGCTGCCGGCGGCGGCGTAAAGAATGTCGACACGCGGCAGTGGCGCGTCGCTCAGGGCGGCGAGCGGCACGACGCCGGCGGTGCTGGTCGGCGGCGCGCCAAAAAAATGCACCGGCATTGCGCTGCCGATCGGGCCGCGTTCGGGAGAGGCGATCGCTTGCAGCGCGCGGGTGTGCGTCTTGGCCACGTCGCGCGCAGCGAAGATGCCGTCGTTGACTACCACCAGCACACCGCGGTGGCGGGCAGATGGGTGTGCGGCGACGGCAATCGCCTCGTACAGATTCATCGGCCCGTCGGCAGACAGCGCCGTGGCCGGGCGCATGGCGGCGGTCAGCACGATCGGCTTGCCCGCCGGCAACACGCAATGCAGGAAAAAGGCGGTCTCCTGCAAGGTGTCGGTGCCGTGGGTGATGACGACGCCGTCACAGTCGTCGCGCGCCAGATGCTCGCTCAGGCGCTGCGCCAGGATCAGCCACTGCGATGGCGTCATGTCCTTGCTGTCGATGGCCAGCAGCGGGTCGACGTCGATCGCGGCCAGTGCTTCGGCGCCGGGCACGGCGGCCAGCAGGCCGGCAGCGTCGATGGCGCCGGCGCGGTAGCCGGTGGTGTCGGTCGCGCGCGGGGCCGCACCTGCGATGGTGCCGCCAGTGCTCAGCAAGGTGATGCGGGGAAGGTTGGTCATGGCGGAGTCCACGTGCTCACTGGAAGGGTTTGTCGTTGGGTTCGCGGAACAATGCGCGCATGCTTTCCGAGAGCGGGAAATTGAGGTTGAGCGCGTTGGGCGGAATCGGCGCGCGAAACCAGCGATCGTAGATGCGCTCCGCTTCGCCCGATGTCATGAGTTGTCGCAGCGCGTTATCGACAAGGGCTTTGAGGCGCGCGTCGCCCTTGCGCATCATGCAGCCGTAGGCTTCGAATGAGCGGGGTGTGCCGGTGACAATCCAGTCATCGGGCTGCGCCGATTGGGCCCGCTCGCCATACAACAGTGCATCGTCGAGCATGAAAGCGTCGGCGCGGCCGGTTTCGGCGGCGAGGAAGCTCTCGCCATGATCGCGCGCGGTGATCAGCGTGAGATTGATTCGGCGCTCCTCTTTCATTTGGCGCAGCAGGTGTTCGGAGGTGGTGCCGGCGGTGGTGACTACGCGTCGCCCGTCGAGATCGGAAAAATCGCCGATACCCGAATCGCGGCGCGTGAGCAGCTGCGTACCGATGATGAAAATCGTCGTCGAGAAGGCGACCTCACGTGCGCGGGCGGTGTTGTGGGTGGTTGATCCGCACTCAAAGTCGATCTCACCCTTGCGCAGCAGCCGGAAGCGGTTGCCCGAGGTGATCGGCACCAGGTCGACGCGCAGGTCGGGCTGGTCGAGCGTGCCGCGAATGGCGTCGACGATGTGCATTGCCAGGTCGTGCGAGTACCCCATCACCTTGCCGGTGTCGTCGACGTAGGAGAACGGAATCGACGACAAGCGGTGGCCGAGGCGGATGCTGCCGCGCTTGGCAATGATGTCGAGCGTCTCCGCTGCAGGGTCGGCCGCCAGGAGGGGCGTGTGCAGGCAGAGCGCGACGACCAGTGCGAGCAGGCCTTTGCGGATCACCGCAGTAAAGACATTGAGTGCATGCGCGGTATTGTGCCTTGCGGAGGCGCGACGTGCTGCGTCTCCCATGCATGAAAGTTAGGTTCAACTGCCGCGAAGTGGTTGATTGCGTGCCTCGCGGGCACTGTCGAGCATGCGGAAGGCCGCTTCTTCCGGCACGCCGAGGCGCGCCAGCGCGCTGCTTGCCAGTTGCAGGCCCGATTCGAGCGTTTCGAGAATCACCGTGTCGGCGCCCGCTTCGCGCAAGGCGAGGGCATGCGCTTCGTCGCGCGCGCGGGCAAGAATGCTGACCTGCGTGTTGAATCCGCGGATGCCCTTCACCGCATGCATGGCCGCGCCGGATTGATCCATGGTGAGAATGACCGCGCCGGTGTGTTCCAGCCGTAGACGCCGCAGCATGTCGGCATTGCTGGCGTCGCCGAACACCACCGCATGGCCGAGCGCCCGGTAGCGCGCCACCAGCACCGGATTGCTTTCGATGGCATGAAAGGGCACGCCAAGCTCGGCCAGCAGCTCGCCCACCAGACGCCCGACGCGGCCGTAGCCGGCAATGATGACGTGATTGTGAAAGCCGTCGATGTCGGCCGGCGTCGCCGTATCCGGCTGGTCGCCGCGCCGGTCGATGGCGTTCCCCAGCCATTGGCCGAGGCGCGCAGCGGCAGGTGCCGTCAGCATGCTCAGGCCCACCACCAACAACATGAACTGGGCGACGTCATTCGGCAACAGCGCGAAATTCAGCGCCATACCGATGACGATGAACGCGAACTCGCCGCCCCCGCCGAGCAGCAGTCCGCCTTCCGCGCTGCGCCCCCATGAAAGGCCGAAGAGGCGGAACAGCACGAACACGATGAGGCCCTTGATCAATACCAGACCGATCACCGAAGCGGGCAGCCACAGCGGCTGGTCGGCGAGCGCCGAGATATCGATGCCCATGCCCACCGACATGAAGAACAGGCCCATGAGCAGGCCCTTGAAGGGTTCGATGGTGACTTCGACCGCATGGCGGAATTCCGTCTCGGCAATGATCACGCCCGCCAATAGCGCACCCATTGCCATTGAAAGACCGACCCACCAGGTGAGCGCCGCGACCCCCAGCGACACCAGCAAGGTGAGCGCCATGAAAGTATCCGACTGCCGGTTGGCCGCCAGATGATGGAATACCGGCTGGACCACGCGACGTCCGATCAGGTAGATCGCGCCGACGGTAACGACACCCTTCAACATTGCCACGGCGAGTGGTGCGACGACGCTGCCGCCGTCGCTTTGGCCGAGAACGGGCAGCAGGACGAGCAGCGGAACCACCGCCAGATCCTGAAGCAGCAGCACAGAAAACGCGGCCTGACCAAGCGGCGTGCCAAATTCGCGCCGCAAGGTCAGCAATTGCATGACCACCGCCGTGGACGAAAACGCCAGCACCAGGCCCAGCACGACCGAGGATTGCAGGGGGTTGCCAAAGGCGTGCGCCAGCGCGCCAAGGGCTAGCGCCGTTAGACCCACTTGCAAAGCCCCGGCGCCGAACACCCAGCGGCGCATCGACCAAAGCCGATTCACCGACAGCTCCAGGCCGATCATGAACATCAGGAAGGTCACGCCCAGTTCCGCGAACACCGCAACATCCTCGGTGCGCGGAAAGGCGAGGTAGTGCAGCCACGGCAATTGGTCCACGAAGCGCCCCAAGCCGTATGGGCCAATCACCGTGCCGACTGCAAGAAAGCCGAGTACCGGGTTGATCGCGTGGCGCTGAAGCAACGGAATCAGCACACCAGACAAGCCGAGAAACAGGATCAGTTCGCGAAGATAAGGCAGGCCATCGGGGGCGGGCATGAGGGTCGGGAGGCCGCGGAAATCAGACCGCGAGTTCAGGAGCCTGCCGGACTGGAGGCTGATCTGCTGGGTCGGCGGGAAGAGTGGTCCATATCCGGCTGCTTTTTCGTTGCATAGCACCACTATGCGCCTCAAAATCAACCGATTCTGTCCTCACTCTCCTACCCGGCTCGCGACGATCGCTCAAGTCCGACAGGATCCCAGCGGAAAAACCCCACCGGTATTGATGGGTCGGACGCCGGATCACGCGGGGTCAACCTTCTTGCGCAGCTCGCTCAGCGCGTCTTCATCGAGTGTTTCCACGGCCAGCAACTGCGCCGCGCCTTCCGCGAGGATGGCGCGGCGGGCGTCGACGATGTCGATGGTGCGGGCAAACGCGCCGGCAATGATCTCACGCACGGCGCAGTCAATCTCCCGCGCGGTTTCCTCGGAGTAGCTGCGCTCGGTCGGCGCCATGTTCTCGCCCAGCATGGAGCGACGCTCCTCTTCGTACACCACGTTGCCAAGCGCCTCGTGCATGCCGAAGCGCATGACGATCGAGCGTGCGATGTCGGTGACTTTCTGCAGATCGTCCGCCGCACCGGTCGACACCACGCCGAAAATGACGTGCTCGGCCGCGCGACCGCCAAGCAGAACCGCCATTTTGTTTTCCAGCTCGGCGCGCGTCATCAGGAAACGATCCTCGGTCGGGCGCTGGATGGTATAGCCGAGCGCACCGATGCCGCGTGGAATGATGCTGATCTTGTGCACCGTGTCGCTGCCCGGCAGGCTCATCGCCACCAGCGCATGCCCCATCTCGTGATGGGCCACCACGTTTCGCTCGTGCTCGTTAAGAACGCGATTCTTTTTCTCCAGCCCGGCAACGATGCGTTCCACGGCCACCGTGAAGTCATTCACCGTCACCGCATCGCCATCGCGCCGCGTCGCCACCAGGGCCGCTTCATTGCACAGATTGGCCAGGTCGGCGCCGGAAAACCCCGGCGTGAGCGCGGCGACCTTTTCGGCGTCGGCGTCGGGCGCGAGTTTGATTTTCTTCGTGTGCACCTGAAGGATCTGGATGCGCCCTTTTTTGTCGGGGCGATCGACCAGCACCTGACGGTCGAAGCGTCCGGCACGCAGTAGTGCGGGATCAAGTATCTCCGGCCGGTTCGTCGCGGCCAGCAGGACCACCCCGGAGGAAGTGTCGAAGCCGTCGAGTTCGACCAGCAACTGGTTGAGGGTCTGCTCCTTTTCATCGTTTCCGCCCATTCCGCCGAAGGCACCCCGCGCGCGCCCGACGGCGTCGAGTTCGTCGATGAAAATGATCGCGGGCGCTTTTTCACGCGCCTGGTTGAACAGGTCGCGCACGCGCGCGGCGCCGACGCCGACGAACATCTCGACAAACTCCGAGCCCGAAATCGAGAAGAACGGAACGCCGGCTTCGCCGGCTACGGCTCTGGCGAGCAGCGTCTTGCCGGTTCCCGGCGGACCGACCAGCAAAGTGCCCTTGGGCATACGCCCGCCGAGCCTTCCATGCGCTTGCGGGTTCTGCAGAAAGCCGACGATCTCCTGCAGCTCGGCCTTTGCCTCGTCGACGCCGGCGACATCGTCGAAGGTCACGCCCGTTTTGGATTCGACGTAAACCTTGGCCTTGCTTTTGCCGATCGACATGAAGCCGCCGCCAAGGCCCTGTTTCTGCGCAAACTTGCGCATCGCGAACAACCAGATACCGACGAAGACGACCGCGGGAAGAACCCAGGAGAGCACATCGCGCAGGAAGGTGTTCTCGATGATGCCGCTGAACTTCACATCGTATTGCGCCAGATCGCGCGCCAGCGAGGGGTCGACGCGCGTGGTCACGAACTTGCTGCGCCCATCGGGCATCGGGGTCTTCAGCGTGCCCTGAATGGTGTTCTCGGCGATCTCGATGTCCGTCACCTTGCCGTCCGCAACCAGACGCTGAAACTCGCTATACGGCACGGGTTCGACGGTGCGGTATTGCGTCCAGACGTCCTGCAGTGTCATCACCGCAAATAGTGCGAAAACGAAGTACCACACGCTGAAACGGGTTTTCTTCTCCATGCCCGGCCTCGCTGTCGTGAATGTCACAGGTGGTGCCATTCTGCCCGTAAATCCAGCGACTGCCGCCAACTTGTCACGGAGGCCGGGTTTCACCAGTTCTATATTGCGCTCACCCCCGCCAGTGCCGTCCCAAGGAATCGCAATATGTCCGCTCGTTGCCACCCGAAATCGATTCGCCGCCTCGTTCTCATGCTTTCGTTGGCCTGGGCGACGGGCGCATCCGCCGGCGATCCGAGTCGCGCCGCCGCATTCTACGAAGATGGCCTGGCGCGCTTTCAGCAAGGCGACACCGCCGGCGCTGTGATCCAGCTCAAAAACGCCCTGCAACAGGACAACAGTGTGCTCTCCGCACACGTGCTGCTTGGCCGTGCGCTGCTTGAACAGACCGAACTACCGGCCGCCGAAGCGGCGTTCGAAGAGGCGCTGCGGCTGGGTGTCAGCCCGTCTGAAATCGCGGTGCCGCGCGGGCGCCTGCTGATGTTGCTCGGACGCACCAAGGCCCTGCTGCGTGACATCCGTCCGGATGGTCTGCGGCCGGAGGCGCGTATTGAGGTGTTGTCGATGCGCGGTGCGGCCAATGCGGCCGAAAACAACGAAATGGCCGCGCGTGAAAGCTTCCAGGCGGCAATCGACACCGACCCGCAATCGCCCAGACCCTACCTCTCGCTGGTGCCGTTCTTATTGCAGAAAGGCGAGATACTTGCTGCCCGCGAGGCGACCGACCGCGCGATGACCTTGGCGCCCGAAGATGCACGTGTGTGGAATCTGCGCGCGTCGGTACGACATATTCAAGGTGATTTGACTGGTGCGCTGGCGGACTACGACGCCGCGCTCGAGCGTGATCCCAAGTATGTCGACGCGCGGGTGGCGCGTGCGTCGTTGCGCGTCGATATCAAGCGTGATGTGGCTGCGGCCGAAGACCTCGCCTATTTAGCCGAGCACGCAAAAGCGGAGCCGCGTTCCGCGTATCTGCGTGCGGTGCTCGCCGGGCGCAAGGGCAAAGGCGAAGCGGTGCATGCGGCGCTCAGCGAAGTGGTCAGTCTGACCGATGCACTCGAGCCGGAGTATCTCAATAGCCACGAACAACTACTCATGCTCGGCGCACTTTCCCATCACGGTTTGGGCGCCGTGGAAAAGGCTAAAAGCTATCTGGATACCCTGCTGTCGCGCTACCCGCGCAATCTCGCCGCACGCAAGTTGCTCGCCAACATCTACATGGGTGAAGGCGATTCGGTACGCGCGATCAACACCGTCGAACCGGTGCTGCGCGCGCGGCCCGACGATCCGCAGGCGCTGCTGCTGATCGGTCGCGCGAATCTTGCCGACAAGCGCTACGCACGTGCCACCCGCTATCTCGAGCGCGCCGCAGCGTTGTTGGAGAACGACGGGCAGATTCAGGCAGCACTGGGTATCAGCCTGCTCGGTGGTGGCGACGCGGAAGAGGGTCTTAAGGCACTCGAACGCGCATTTGATGCCGCGCCGGGCAACGGCGGCGTCGGCATGGTGCTCGCCTCGCTCTACATGCGTAGCGGCGAGACCGACAAGGCCTTGCGCGTCGCGGAAACCCTGGTCGCAGAAAATCACGATGACCTTGCCGCACTCAATCTGCTGGGTGCCGTGCGTGCCGCCAATGGCGATGTCGCCGGTGCACGGCAAGCCTATGAACAGGTGATCGCACGGGACGCCCGGTTCATCCCCGCGCATCTCAACCTGGCACGAATCGAATCATCGCAAGGTCAGCATGCCGCCGCGCGCCAGCGACTGACCCGGCTCGCCACGGCGCACAAGGACGATACCCGCGTCATGCTTGAGCTCGGCCAACTCGAGCAGCGTGCCGGCAACCTGACCGCAGCGGTCGAATGGTTGCGTAAAGCGACCGCCAAGGCGCCGAACGATCCGGGCGCCGGCCTTGCGTTGGTCGAGATACTGCATCTCATGCGCCAGCCTGAAGCCGCGCTGAATGCGGCCAAGGAGGTGGCCCTGCGAAACCCGCAGAACTTCTCTGCCCTGACGGTACTCGGCCAGGCGTATCTCGCTTCAGGCGAAGCGGCCGCCGCGCGCCTGACCTTTCGTGACATGACGCGCCTTGCTGAATTCGACCCCGACGCGCAGGTGCGGATCGGTCGTCTGCTGCTGGATGCCGGTTTTCCCGACGATGCGGAATACAACGCCCAGAAGGCACTGACCGCAGCGTCCGGCTACACACCGGCGCTCGCGTTGAACGTTGATGTCGCGCTGGCGCGTCGTCAACCCGAGGCGGCGCGCGCTGCGCTCGAGTCTTTGCGCGCGATGCAGCCCGGCGATGCGACCGTCGCCCGCTACGAGGCGGCGATTGCCCTTGCTGCCGGAAATAACGAACAGGCGGTGAGTATCTATCAGCGTGCGTACGCCGCTTCACCGGACGCGGATGCGGCCATGCGCTTGGCGCGCGCGCACCTGGCGCTGGGCAAGCCCGCCGCGGCGCGCAAGGTGCTGGAAAAAGAATTGGCGCGGCGCGACAGCAAACCCGTTCGCCGCGCGCTCGCCGAACTGGCAGTGCAGGCCAATGACTGGAAGCGCGCGCGTGACCATTATGCAACGTTGCTGACTGACGACGCGGCGAACATCGATTTGCTCAACAACTATGCAATGGCGCTGCTCGAAACCGGCGATGCGCAGGCCCGCAGTGTGGCCGAGAAAGCGCGCACGCTGGCGCCGCACGATCCGCTCGTTGCCGACACGCTCGGCTGGATCCTGTTGCGGCAGGGCGATGCCGACGCGGCGCTCGGACTCTTGCGTGATGCGCGTCTGCGCGCACCGGACAACCCGGAGGTGCGCTATCACCTGGCCGTCGCCCTGAAAAAAGCAGGGCATGCGTCACAGGCGCGCGAAGAATTGGATGCGTCGCTACGCGGTGCGGTGTGGTTTCCGGGTGTTGAAGCGGCGAAGCAATTGCGCGCCCAACTCAACTGAAGTGTCGGAAAATCTGACGCTTCATCACGACAGTGCGCCAAACAAAAATGTAAGTAGTTGTTTTTATGAGCGATGCGATTGGTGGCACACGCATTGCTTAGTGAGTACTGAAGATAAGAAATGCTTAGGAGTAGTGAAATGAACAAGACTATGAAAAGTATGCTGGTTGTTGCGGGCTTCGTCACCGCAGCACCGGCGATGGCCGCAACTACGTGGACGTTCTCCGATAAGAACGAAGGTTCGGGCAACGACAACACGCTAACCTATGCGGCGGGCGGCGTCGATGTCACCGCGTCGGCATGGTCCAATACCAGCAGTGCCAGTAGTGGCCCAAGCAATACCCTACTGAATACCGCCCATCTCGGATCTTACGGTGGCGGCCTCGGGGTCAGGAACCGCGACAACTCTAATTCGCGCGGCGATCCCGGTGAGAATTCGAGTCCCGAGCACGCAATGGACAACGAAAATCGCTTTGATTCCATCCTGTTGACATTCGAGAACGCAGTCAGCCTTTCGTCGATTGGCAATGGCTACTATCCCCAGGATAGCGACATGTCCGTGCTCGCGTACATCGGCAGCAGCCAGCCACCGGCACTGCTCGGAAAAACCTACGCCAGTCTCGTGTCCGACGGCTGGACCCACATTGGCGATCTGTCGAACGTGGGCAGTGGCAAGAGCGTATCGACCTCTGTTTACTCCTCGTACTGGTTGATCGGGGCGTATAACCCCGTCTTCGATTCCAGCAAGAGTTGGTCGACGGGTAACGACTACATGAAACTCAAGACTGTAGTGGCATCAGTTTGCACGGCCACCGGCGGCGCCTCTGGTGGCGTCTGTGGTGGCCAGCCCGGCACGGGAGTGTCGGAACCGGGTTCTTTGGCACTGGCAGGTCTCGGCCTGTTGGGTGTCATCGGACTGCGTCGCCGTCAGCACTGAGGCGATTCAACTCTGTCCTTTATCGGCGCCTTCGGGCGCCGTTTTTTTTTGTGCATCGCGTTGAGCCCGTCGAGCTGCAAGCGTCTGTCGGATTCGTCGCCGTCGTTGCGCACGGATGACCTGACACTGACGGCAAAAATCAGCGCGGCGCGCACCCCGAATGAAAGGAACGCCGATGGCGCTGGCATCCGTAGGGCGGGTTTCAACTCGCCATTTTCTCGCCTTAAAGCCGCGCGTCCGGATGATTTCGTCCCCACGGCGTGGCGACGCAACGCGCGTGTGATCTCAGTTTTCGTCCGCCGGTGTTTCAGCCTCGGCGGACTCGCGTTGCTGCAGCTCCCACATCTGCGCGTAGGTGCCATTGGCGCCGAGCAGTGCGCGGTGGCGGCCGCGTTCGATGATGCGGCCTTGATCCAGCACCAAGATTTCGTCGGCGTGGGAAATGGTTGACAACCGATGCGCGATGACCAGCGCGGTGCGGCCGCGCGCTGCCAGTTCCATCTGTGCCTGAATGGCCTTTTCGGTGCGTGAGTCGAGTGCCGAGGTGGCCTCGTCGAAGATGAGGATGGCCGGGTCCTTGAGCAGCGCGCGGGCAATGGCGACGCGCTGTTTTTCGCCGCCCGAGAGCTTGAGTCCACGCTCACCCACGCGGGCTTCCATGCCGAGGGGCAAATGCGCGATGAAGCTGCTCAGTTGCGCCGCCTCGGCGACAGCGTCGACGGAACCTTCGGGCGCGTCCGGTCGGCCGTACTGGATGTTGTAGCGCAGCGTGTCATTGAACAGCACGGTGTCCTGCGGGACGATGGCGATCGCGCTGCGCAGGCTGTCCTGTTGCAGATCACGGATGTCGACGCCATTGACGGTGATGCGCCCGCCGGTAACATCGTAAAAGCGGAACAGCAGGCGCGCGATGGTCGACTTGCCCGAGCCGGAATGGCCGACCACGGCGACGGTCTTGCCGGCGGGGATTTCGAAGTCGACGCCAAACAGGATCGGGCGCGCGGCGTCATAGGCGAAATCAACGTTTTCGAAGCGCACCGTAGCTGGACCGCCCGGCAGGCTGCCCGCGTCCGGTTTATCCTCAATCTCCCGGCGTTGGTTCAGCAGTCCGAACAGACGCTCGATGTCGGTCAGCGCCTGACGAATCTCGCGGTAGATGGTGCCGAGGAAGTTGAGCGGGATGTACAGCTGCAACATGTAGGCGTTGATCAATACGATGTCGCCCAGCGTCATGCGGCCGGCGGCCACATCGCGCGCGGCAATCCAGATCATCGCCGTGACCGCGCAGGCGATGATCGCAGCCTGGCCGATGTTAAGGCCCGAGAGTGACAACTGGTTCTTTATCTGCGCTTCTGACCACGAAGCGAGTTGCGCGTCGTAGCGCCGGGCCTCGAAGCCCTCGTTGTTGAAATACTTCACCGTCTCGAAATTGAGCAGACTGTCGATGGCGGAGGCATTGGCCGCCGAATCCAGTTCGTTGGCGAGGCGGCGCAGCTTGGTGCGCCAGTTGGTGACCCGGGTTGTGAAATAGATGTACAGGCCCAGCGTGCCACCCGTGATGAGCGCAAACACCGCATCGTAGTTGAACCACAAAATGCCGATCACGAGACTGATTTCGACCAGCGTCGGCAGAATGCTGTACAGCGTATAGCTGATCAGCGAGCCGACCGCGCGGGTGCCGCGTTCGATGTCGCGTGTCAATCCGCCCGTCTGTCGGTCGAGATGGAAACCGAGCGACAGCGAATGCAGATGGCGAAAGACCTGCAGCGAGATGTTGCGCACCGCTTGCTGGGAGACGCGCGCAAAAATCAGCTCCCGCAATTCGGTGAAGAGCGTGGTCGAAAAACGCAATGCGCCGTAGGCAAGCAGCAGCGCCGCCGGCACCACCACCACGGCCGCGCCCTTGGCCACGTCGAGCGTATCGACCACATGCTTGAACACCATCGGCACGCCAACATTGGCGACCTTGGCAAGCAGCAGGCAGGAAAGCGCCAGCGCCACCCGGCCGCGATAGCTCCACAGGTAGGGAATCAGCGTTTTGAGAGTCTGCCAGTCCTGGCGTTGAGTCGGTTCTGGCGCGGGCAGGGCGCCGTGGGCACGGTGTCGCATCGCGCGAGTGTAGCGTGCTGCAGGCCGATGCGCCTTGTCCGGCGAGGCGCCGGCAGCGCGTCATGGCGCTGGTTGGTGACTATCCAGTCGTCCAAGCAGCGCGGAGAGGAGCACCATGGTGCCGGAGGCCGCGGCGAGTGCGACAAAGGGCTGGGTGTAGCTTCCGCTCAGATCGCGGGTAACCCCGACCAGCGAGGGCGCCAGAGAGCCAAGGCAGAAACCGACCGAGAGCATCATCGAGGTCAGGCTGGCGGCTTCCAGCGGTGTTTCGGATTCCTGAATCGGTAGCGTCATGGCGAGCGCGAACATGCTGGTCAGGGCGACGCCGAGAATCGCGCTCACCAGCCACGGCCACAGCATCGGCCACAGGGCGATGAAGACCAGCGCGCCGCACACTGTGAGATTCACTGCGATCAGCAGATGGTGTATGCGACGCACCCAGCGCGTTAGTGCCGGGGCGAGAAACGCGCCGCCCAGGCCGGCGACCATGAACACGCTGGCGACGCCGCTGGCCTCGCCGAGCGTCAGCCCGGCTTCTTCGTAGCGCGCCACCAGCCAGGTGGTGAGTGAATAGAATATCCCGCTTTGCAGCGCAAACAGCGCGGTCAGCAGCCAGGCTTTGGCGGAATTCAGCGGCAGCCGCGGCACGCTCATGGAGGTGCGGCCACGTTTGGCACGCGGCGGCACGATGAGTTGCCACACGCCCCACGCGGACAGCGCTGGCAGACTCCACGCCGCCAGCGTCCAGCGCCAGTCGTCAAGCAGCGAGACAAGCGGCAGCGTGAGTACCAGTCCGGCCGCCGCGCCCAGCGTCATGCCGAGCGTATACAGCGGAATCACGGTCGGTAGGCGGGTACTGAAATGCTGCTTGATGAAGCCCGAGATCAAGGTGCCCGCGACCGCGATGCCAACGCCGATGCCGACGGCGGAGAGCATCAGCAGTGCCGGCTCATGCGCCCAGCCGCGCAGCGCCAGCGACAGCGTGAGCACCGCCAGCGCGGCGCCGATGCACCGTTCTAACCCCCAGCGTGCCGCGAGCCGCGGACAGAACGGCGCCAGCACTCCCATCAACAGCACCGGCAGTGTGGTGATGAGGCCGATCGAGGCGCGGGCGAGCCCGGTGTCGGCCACGATGCGTTCGATGACCGGCGCGATCGAAGTGAGCGCCGGGCGTAGATTCAGGCTGACGAGGACCAGTGCAATGAGCGGTAGCAGTCGCAAGCTCACGATGCGCCGCCAGCGTTTTCCGGTGTGCGCTGAGCTGCCGGCGTCCGCTCGGAGTGCAGTGCGAGATGCGAGTTCAAGATAGGGTTCTTGCGCCGGGTGGATGACGAAATGGCAGCATATCAGAGCGGCTGGCCGCACTATTGCCCTAAACCACTGTGGTGTGACCGCACGGGCGCCAATCGTTTACCCTGCAGAATGACGCCGGAGCGTCATTTCATCCGCGAGCCACACGGAACCTGTCATGACCCTCAAACCGCGACTGCGCAAACTCATCGACGCCCTGCAGAGCGGGTTGCTGGAGCGCAGCACGCCTGTCAAGCTGGCGTTGCTGGCCGCGCTGTCGGGCGAACACTTGTTGCTCGTCGGCCCGCCCGGCACCGCCAAAAGCCAGTTGGCAAAACGGCTGCAAAGCGCGTTTGCCGAGGCCACGTACTTCGAGCGCCTGCTGACGCGATTCTCGGTGCCCGAAGAGTTGTTCGGCCCGCTGTCGATCAAGGCGCTCGAAGAGGATCGCTACCTGCGCCAGACCGCGGGCTATCTGCCGCAGGCGTCGGTGGCCTTCATCGACGAAATATTCAAGGCCAACAGCGCGATTCTCAATTCGCTGCTCACGCTGCTCAACGAGCGCCAGTTCGACAATGGCACGGAGCGGCAAAGCACGCCGCTGATTTCCGTCGTCGCCGCCAGCAACGAACTGCCCGAAGGGCCGGAACTGGCCGCGCTCTACGACCGATTTCTGCTGCGCTTTCATGTCGATCCGGTCAGTGACGACGCCTTCACCGGCCTGCTGACGCTGAGCGACAACTACATGCCGCCCGCCGCCGACATCCGCCTCACGCACCGCGACCTGGCTGGCGTTCAGGCGGCTGCCGCGAAGGTCCGTCTGCCGCAGAGCATGCAGCGCATTCTGCTCGAACTGCGTCGCTACCTGCGCGACCAAAACATCTATGTGTCCGATCGCCGCTGGCGCAAAGTGGTCAAGCTGCTGCAGGTCTCGGCAGCCACGAACGGTCAGACCGAGGTCAACGCCTACGACGGCTGGGTGCTGCAGCACTGTCTGTGGAGCGAGCCCGACCAATGCAAGCTGATTCGCGACTGGTACGACGAACGCCTGCATGTCGATCCGGACTTTCGCCCCGAACTGCTCGCTGACATCGTGGATAGCTGGCAGAAGCGTGTCGATGAGGCCGGCCGCGTCACTGAGCCCGAACTTGCGTCGCCGGGCGCGTCAACGCGCCATCCGCGCGCCTACATCGACGCGCAGGTGCGCCAGATGCGCGAGCGCGCCGACGAATTCGACGCTCACTGCCGCCAACTCGAACGCACGCTGGCCGAAGTCGACCGCAGCGTCGACGGTCACCTGTGGGTCGATCCCGCGCTCAAGACGCACGCCAAACGCAGTATCGCCGCGGCCAGCGAAGCGATCGCTGCGCAGCATGCGCAATTGCTCGAACTGGCCGCGCGCTTTGATCGCCTGCCGAGCGAAGAGGACGGCGCACAGTAAGGGCGACCAGGCGATGACCCTTGATCCCGGCTTGCAGACGCTCGGCCGCCTGCCCGAAAGCCTCTTCGACACTGTGGTCACGCACCCTCTGGGTGAGGTCAAGGCGCGCGCGGAGGCGGTTGCGGCGCTGCTCGCGGCGCTCGACGCCGGGCGGTTACCGGCGCATTTCACGCGCTGGCCGGGGCGCGGCACCCAGCAGCGTATAGCGCAATTGCTCGAACGGACCGGTGCCGTTCAGGAATGCGAAAGTGCACCGCAGATTGCCGAAGCCTTCGTCGCTGATCTGCTCACCTGCCTCGAACAGGTCGAACTGGATTGGCCCGCGCAGTTGGCGGGCGATGGCGACATCAGTCGCGCGCGCGATCGCCTGACTCGGCATGGGCTGCTCGATCTGGAATCGCGCTGGAAGCGTCGCGTGCGCGTACTGCGCGAACTCGACGACGTGGAGCAGGAATTCGGCCTCGCGCCAGGCAAGGGCATCGACCTCAACGTCGGGCAGCTGCGCTCGCGCGGCTGGACCGATCTGCAGCGCCTGCGC
>CBDTZF010000022.1:0-14352 GCA_965364825.1 uncultured Rhodocyclaceae bacterium
CGTCTCCAACCCCTTGAGAATCACCCATGCGTTGAAAGGCGAGAGCGCCGGCCCGGCGGTGCGCAGAAACCGGTAAATTTCCTCCATCAACGCTGCAGAACCAACCACCGCGCCGCCAAGCACACGTCCCTGACCATCAAGAAACTTGGTTGCCGAATGAATCACGATATCCGCCCCCAGCGCCAGCGGTTGCTGTAGCGCCGGCGTGCAAAAGCAATTGTCGACCGCCAGCAGCACGTTGTGGCGATGGGCGATCTCGGCCACGGCCGCGATATCGACCAGTTCAGCCAGCGGGTTGGAAGGCGTCTCGAGGAAGATCAACCGCGTTTCAGGCCGCACCGCCGCCGCGTAAGCGGCATGCTCGGTCGCCGGCACGAAGGTCGTCTCAATCCCAAACTTGCTGAACACGTTGGTGAACAACTGCTGAGTGGAGCCGAACAGGCCTTGCGACGCAACGATATGATCGCCCGTTTTGAGCAGCGCCATCACCATCGCGAGGATTGCCGCCATGCCCGAGGCCGTTGCGATACAGGCTTCGCCGCCTTCCAGTGCCGCGAGGCGTTTTTGCAGCATAGCGACCGTGGGGTTCGAGAAGCGCGCGTAGACGTAGCCTTCCTCTTCACCGGAAAAACGCGCTGCTGCCTGGGCGGCATTGTCGAACATGAAACTCGAGGTCAGATACATCGCCTCGCTATGTTCATTGAATTGGCTTCGTTCAATTCCGGCGCGCACCGCGAGCGTATCGAAATCCCGTGAGCCTTCGTCTTTGGCTTTGGACACAGCTGTTTTCCTCAGGTTTCGTACGCCGTATCGGCCAGGTTCAGGTCGAGCTGGCTAACGGCCGGCAGATCGGTGTCTTCAACGGTCACCGGCGCCGAGCCACGGTTATTTTCGACAATTGAAAGGTACTCCGCAGTGATATCTCCGGTCACATAGCATCCATCGAAACACGAGGTCTCGAAAAAATTCAAGGCCGGATTGATGGCGCGAACGGCCGCACGCAGATCATCCATATCCTGATATAGAAGGCCGTCAGCGCCGATCGCCTGGCGAATTCCATCGTCGTCCCGACCGGAGGCGATGAGCTCGCCACGTGTCGGCATGTCGATTCCATAGACGTTGGGAAATCGCACCGGCGGCGCCGCGGAGGCAAAATAGACACTCGCGGCACCGGCGTCACGCGCCATGCTGACGATCTCCTGGCTGGTTGTGCCACGGACGATGGAATCATCAACCAGCAACACGCGCTTTCCCTTGAACTCCTGATGGATCGTGTTGAGTTTCTGGCGTACCGATTTCTTGCGCACTGCCTGGCCGGGCATGATGAAGGTGCGGCCGATATAGCGGTTCTTGACGAAGCCTTCGCGGTACGGTATCCCCAGCTTCGCGGCCATCGCGAAGGCCGACGGGCGGCTTGAGTCGGGAATGGGGATGACGACATCGATATCGACATTCGGCAAGCTGCGGCGGAACTTTTCGGCGAGGTATTCGCCCATCTTGAGGCGCGCCTCATAGACCGAGACGCCGTCAATAATCGAATCCGGGCGCGCCAGATAGACATACTCGAACATGCATGGTGCATGCATCGTGTCCGGTGCACAGGCGCGGCTGCGAAAACGGCCTTCGGTGTCCACAAACACCGCCTCGCCGGGCTCGACATCGCGCAGCAGCTTGAAGCCCAGTGTGTCGATCGCCACACTCTCCGATGCAACCATCCATTCAGTGCCCGCTTCGGTGTCGTTGCGGCCAATCACCAGCGGGCGAATGCCATAGGGATCGCGAAACGCCAGCAAGCCCACACCGGCGATCATCACCACCGCCACGTAGGCCCCGCGGCAACGGCGATGCACCGCGGCAACGGCGGCGAAGATCGCATCATCATCGAGCCGGCAACCGTTGGATGCCGCCTGCAATTCGTGCGCAAGCACATTGAGCAACACCTCGGAATCCGAGTTGGTGTTGATATGCCGCAAATCGGTCAGAAAAATCTCGCGCTTGAGTTCGTCGGCGTTGGTCAAGTTGCCGTTGTGGGCGAGCATCAGGCCAAACGGCGAATTCACATACAAGGGCTGGGCCTCGGCCGGGTTGTAGGCCGAACCCGCAGTCGGGTATCGCACATGGCCGATGCCCCAGTTGCCGGCCAGATTGCGCATGTGGCGCGTGCGGAAGACGTCGCGCACCAGCCCCGGCCCCTTGTGCATGAGGAAGCGTCCGCCCTCGCTGGTGGCGATACCGGCCGCATCCTGGCCACGGTGCTGTAACACCTGCAAGCCGTCATACAGCAACTGATTGGCCGGCGCGTGGCCGACCACTCCCAAAATCCCGCACATACGGATTCACCTATCTAAAACGCACCCGCTCGGCGACCGCATCGGGTAGCCACGGTTTGGCCGCCACCACAGCGGTTTCAAGCAACGGCGAAAACAACGCTGCCTCCCACCACGGCGCGCGCGATACGCCGCTCACGCCCCCCAGAGCCACCAGCAAGCCGGCAATTGCCACCCCCTTGACACCGCCGAACACCGCGCCCAGCCCACGGTCCACGAACCCCAGTCCAACGGCCCGGATCAACGCACGCAACAGATACCGACAAATCGCCACGACCACCAGCACCGCAACAAACACCAGCGCGAAGCCAGCCACATAGGCAAACGCGGGTTCGGACACCCAGTCGACTAACAGGCTGGCCGCTTCCCTGGCGAACAGACGCGCCGCGATGAAGGCCAGCACCCATCCTGCCAGGGCCAGAACTTCACTCACCAGGCCGCGCCAGAATCCCAGGATGGCAAGAACGACCACCAGACCCAGAAAGGCGTAGTCGAAAACTGTCATCAGCGAAAGTCGCTCAACCGCGCTGCATCACGACGCCCTTGTAGCCCTGACGAGCAAGGCGTGCGGCGGCGCCTTCGGCGCTCTTTCGGTCCGGGTAAGGCCCAATGCGTACGCGCGTCGTACTGCCGATCTTGCGGGTATACGCTTCGAAGCCCTGATCGCGAATCTTCTTTGAGAGCGTATCGGCACTGTTTGCGTTGCTAAAGGCGCCCACCTGGACAAAATATGCCGGGCCACCCGCGGTCGCCGCACTTTCGACTTTGTCGGCCAGAATCTCCTTGACCCGGCTGCCCTCATCGGTGGGCTTGGCGGCGGGCGTTTCTGCCTTGGGCGCGGCGGGTTCTGATGCGGGCGGCGGCGCTTCGGACGGGGACGGCGCAACAACGAGTGGCGCAGGCGCCATCTCGACCGGCTCCTCCACCGTTGCAGCGGGTTTGGCAGCAGGCCCGATTGAGCGCGTGGCCGCCTGGCTTCCCTCCTGACTCGGGATGCGAACCTGAATTTCTTCGCCGGCCGGTTCGGTCTCAGGATCCATGATCATCGGTAACACGATGATCGCCAGAAGCGCCAGCGCAGCCGCGCCGACGAGGCGGCGTCGCGCACGCTTTTTAAGGTCCGTCTGGGAGTCGTCGTTTGCCATTGACGTGTGCACGCTCTGCGCGGATGGATGCCATCACATCCGCCACGGTATGAAAGGAGCCGAAGACGATGATTCTATCACTGTCGTCGGCGCGCGCCCGGGCCGCGCGATACGCGTCGGTGGGTGAATCGAAGTTGGTTTCGCCGGCGTCGATCCCGATCGACACCATGTGTTCGCGCAGGGTGTCGGCCGACATTCCACGCGGCCCGGGCAAGCTCGCTGGCAACCAGTGATCGACGCGGCCGGCCACGCGTTCCAGCGATTCCGCCACCGCCTTGTCGGAAAGCATGCCGACCACCGCCCAGGTTTCCGGGAAATAACCCATGTTGGAGAGGTTTTCCGCGAGCACACCGACCGCTTGCGGGTTATGCGCGACGTCGAGCACCACGGTGGGCTTGCCCGGCAGGATCTGAAAGCGGCCCGGCAGTTCGACCAGCATGAGTCCTTCGCGAATCGCCTGCATGGACACCGGCAACCGCTCGCGCAACGCTTCGAGGGCGGCAATCACCGCGCTCGCATTGAGCAACTGATTCGCCCCACGCAAGGCCGGAAACGCCAAACCACCGCGCTTGATGTGCGGTCCCCAGTAGGCCCATTGGTTTCGATCGCCGGTGAAGCCAAAATTGCGCCCGCTGATCCGCAGCTCGGCGCCGACCGCCTGCGCCGCCGCCTCGATGCTTGCCGGCGGTTGTGGGTCGGCACAGATCGCCGGCCGGCCGGCGCGGAAGATACCGGCCTTTTCATAGCCGATCGCTTCGCGCGAGTCTCCGAGGTAATCCATGTGGTCGAGCGCGATGCTGGTGACGATGGCGCAATCGCAATCGAACACATTGGTGGCATCAAGGCGCCCCCCAAGCCCCACTTCGAGAATGATGACGTCGAGCGGCGCCTGCGCAAAACACGCCCACGCCGCCAGTGTGCCGTGTTCGAAATACGTCAGAAATTCGTCGCGACGTGCGCGCTCGACCTGCGCGAAGGCGTCCGCCAGAACCCTCTCGTCGATCTCGACGCCATCGACGCGAACCCGTTCCGTATAACGCAACAAATGCGGCGAAGTGTAGAGGCCGACACGGTAGCCGGCGGCAAGCAGGATCGATTCGAGCATCGCGCAGGTCGATCCTTTGCCATTGGTGCCCGCCACGGTAATGACCAGCGCGTCGCTGGCGAGTCCGAGACGCTCACGCACGGCGGCAACACGCGCCAGCCCGAGTTCGATACGGTGTCCGTGCCGCGCCTCGATCAGCGCCAGCCAGCCGGCAAGGTCCGCCGGCAACTCGTCATCACGCATTGAGTGCAGGTTGGCGCATGAGCAATCGGAGCAAGGCGGCCAGCCGATCCCGCATCTCGCGGCGGTCGACGATCATGTCGATCGCCCCTTTTTCGAGCAGAAACTCGGCGCGCTGGAAACCCTCGGGAAGCGTTTCGCGCACTGTCTGTTCGATCACCCGCGGCCCGGCAAAGCCGACCAGCGCATTGGGCTCGGCGATTACCACGTCACCCATGAAGGCGAAGCTTGCCGACACACCGCCCATCGTCGGATCGGTGAGAATCGAAATAAATGGCAGTTTGGAATTCGCCAACCGATTGATCGCGGCCGTGGTCTTCGCCATCTGCATCAGCGAGAAAAGCCCTTCCTGCATGCGCGCGCCGCCAGACGCAGTAATGCAAATGAACGGCAGGCGCTGTTCGAGTGCTTCGTTGACACCGCGCACAAAGCGCTCGCCGACCACCGAACCCATCGAGCCACCGAGAAACTCGAACTCGAAACACGCCACCACCACCGCGACTGATTGAATCGCGCCCTGCATCACCACGAGCGCGTCTTCCTCGCCCGTATCGCGCTTGGCGGCCTTGAGCCGGTCCGGGTAGCGTTTCTGATCCTTGAACTTGAGCGGATCGACCGGCAGCACCTCCGAGGCGATCTCGAAACGCCCGTCGGCATCAAGTAGTCCGTTCAGGCGAGCACGGGCACGCACGCGCTGGTGATGACCGCATTTCGGACAAACGCTCTTGTTGCTCTCGACGTCCGATCGGTACAACACCGCCTCACACGCCGGGCACTTGCTCCACAGCCCTTCCGGAATGGCTTTTCGGGAACTGTTGTCCCGATTGATCTTGGGGGGCAGCAGCTTTGCAAGCCAGCTCATGGTCAGGATTCTCCGATGGTGTCGAGTGCATCGCGGATGCTGCGCACGAACGCCGTCACGCGTGCCAAAGCGTCTTCGCTCCCGGCCGATTCGATCTCTTCAATGATGCGACTGCCGATCACGACGGCATCGGCAACGGTGCCAACGGCCTTCGCCGATTCAACGTCGCGAATACCGAATCCCACGCCAACCGGCAGGCCGACGCGTTCGCGAATCTGCGGAATGCGACGTGCCACCTCGCCCAGATCGATCTGCGCGGAGCCGGTGACGCCTTTCAGTGAAACGTAATAGATGTAACCGCTGCCGGCCGCGGTGACGTCGTCGATGCGTGCGTCCGTGGAGGTTGGCGCGAGCAGGAAGATGGGGTCAATTCCCGCCGTGCGTGCGGCAACGGCAAACGGTTTGCACTCCTGCGGCGGATAGTCGACCACCAGCACGCCGTCGACACCGGCGGTGGCGGCTGCGCCGAGAAACGCATCGGCGCCCATCGCTTCAATCGGATTGGCGTAACCCATCAGCACCACTGGAGTGCCCGAATTGTCCGCACGGAAGGCGGTCACCGCTTCGAGCACCTTGCGCAACGTCATGCCGTTGGAAAGCGCCTTTTCGGAGGCACGCTGGACGGTCGGGCCGTCGGCCATCGGATCGGAGAATGGAACACCGAGTTCGATGATGTCGGCGCCGCCGTCGACCAGCGCGTGCATCAGCGGCACGGTCAGATCGAGCGAAGGGTACCCGGCAGTAATAAACGGAATCAGGCCACGACGGCCGGCGCGCTGCAACTGCTCGAAGGTTTGCTGAATTCTAGACATAACATCCTGTGCGCCAAGCGCCATGCGCCCGGGAAATGATCAGAAACGGATACCGGATTTTTCGGCCACGGTGTGCATGTCCTTGTCACCCCGGCCAGACAGATTGATCAGCAGGATCTTGTCGGCAGCAAGCGTCGGCGCCAGTTTGGCTGCATAGGCAAGCGCATGCGCCGATTCGAGCGCCGGAATGATGCCCTCGAAGTGACACAGATCATGGAACGCCTGCAGCGCTTCGTCGTCGGTCACGCCAACATACTCGGCCCGCGCCGAATCCTTCAGCCAGGCGTGCTCGGGGCCCACGCCGGGGTAATCGAGCCCGGCCGAAATCGAATGGGTTTCAATGATCTGGCCGTCTTCGTTCTGCAGCAGATAGGTGCGGTTGCCGTGCAGCACGCCGGGACGCCCGCAGATCAGCGATGCCGCGTGGTGACCGCTGTCGAGCCCCTCGCCCGCCGCCTCGACACCGATGAGGCGCACACCGGCATGATCGATGTAGGGGTGAAAGATACCCATGGCGTTGGAGCCGCCGCCAACGCAAGCGATGATCACGTCGGGCTGGCGCCCAGTCATCTCCGGCATCTGGGTGAGGCACTCCTTACCGATCACCGACTGGAAATCACGCACCATTTGCGGGTATGGATGCGGCCCGGCCACCGTGCCGATGATGTAGAAAGTGTCCTGAACGTTGGTCACCCAGTCGCGCATCGCTTCGTTGAGCGCATCCTTGAGCGTCTTTGAACCCGACTCCACCGGCACCACTTCGGCACCCAGCAGCTTCATGCGATAGACGTTGGCGGCCTGGCGGCGAATGTCTTCGGCGCCCATGTACACAACGCATTGAAGACCATAGCGCGCGGCCACGGTCGCCGCGGCAACGCCATGCTGGCCCGCACCGGTTTCGGCAATCACACGTGGTTTCCCCATGCGCCGCGCAACCAGTGCCTGGCCGATACAGTTGTTGATTTTGTGCGCGCCGGTGTGGTTGAGATCCTCGCGCTTGAGGTAGATCTGCGCACCGCCGAGCAAACCGGACCAGCGCCGCGCGTGATAGATCGGGCTCGGCCGACCCACATAGTGCTTGAGCTCGTCTTCGAACTCGGCAATGAACTCGGTATCGTGCTGGCATTGCGCGTAGGCATCGCGCAATTCTTCGAGCGCCGGAATCAGTGTTTCGGCAACGAACACGCCCCCATAGGGCCCGAAGTGGCCTTGAGGGTCGGGCATTTGATACGACGTGTCAGCCATCAGTCTCGCTCCTCCGCATGCTTTACTTCGCCAATGAATCGGGTGATTGCATCCGTATCCTTGATGCCTTTCGATATCTCGACGCCACTCGAAACATCGACGGCCCACGGACGGATTCTCCGCACGGCCTCACCCACGTTGTTCGCATCAAGGCCGCCCGAGAGGATCAATGGGCGGTCGAACTGTGCCGGAATGAGCGACCAATCGAATACTTTTCCGCCGCCGCCATAGCCATCGACAAAAGCGTCGAGCAAAAAGCCGCGTGCTGACGGAAAACAAGCGGCGTATTTTAGCAGATCGACCCCTTCGCGCATGCGCACGGCGCGGATGTAGGGACGGTTAAAGCGTACGCAATCGGCTTCGTCCTCATCACCATGAAACTGCAACAGTGAGATCGGCAGGCGGTTGAGCGCGTCTTCTATGTCTTTGGCATCGGCATTGACGAACAGGCCAACGATGGTCACGAACGGCGGCACCAGCGCCATCAGCGCCTTGGCACGCTCGACGCTGACATGGCGCGGGCTTGGCGGATAAAAGACGAAGCCGATGGCATCCGCGCCGGCGCGCACCGCGGCCACCACATCCTGCTCACGGGTCAATCCACAGATCTTGATTCGGGTTCGGGGCACGTCGGGACAAGCGGCAATTGCGGAGGACAGATGATACGCCCGCCCTGTGGCAACGACCACTGCGCGCCATACTCGACGCCGCACAAATACAGGCCCGCAGCGTCGAAGGTGGGTGCGGCAAGCGCGCGGTTTCGCGCCTTCAGAACGTCCGCCAACCACGGCACCGGGTAGCGCCCCTTGCCGACATACACCAGCGCGCCAACGAGATTCCGGATCATGTGATGCAGAAATGCATCGGCGCAAAAATCGAACAGCCAGTATTGGCCCGCCGCCTCAACGCGCACATGGCGCATGCGCCGCACCGGCGATTTGGCCTGGCAGGCCGCGGCGCGAAAGGCCGAGAAGTCGTGCTCGCCGACGAGCGACCGCGCCGCCGCCGCCATGGCCTCACCATCCAGCGGTTGGTGAAACCAGCCCACGCGGCCGGCAAGAATCGCGGGCCGCACCGGGGCGTTGAACAGCACGTAACGATAGTGGCGAGCCGTCGCAGAAAAACGGGCGTGAAACGCGTCCTCTACCGGCATGGCCCAGCGCACCGCCACTGGTGCCGGCAGATGGCTGTTGACGCCACGCACCCACGCGGTGAGCGGGCGCGACACCCGGCTGTCGAAATGGACGATCTGTGTCGTGGCATGCACACCGCTATCGGTGCGGCCGGCGCAAACGACGGCCACTGGCTGGCCAGCAACCGCCGACAGCGCGGCTTCGAGCGTGTTCTGAACAGTGCGCCCATGCGGCTGCGTCTGCCAGCCTTCGAACGCGTCACCACCGTATTCAACGCACAGGGCGATACGTGTCATGCCAGCCCCCACGTCAGGATACCCACGACAATCGGCGCCAGCAGCGTCACCCAGCAAAGCATCGGCAGCTCGATAGGATCAAAGAAAACGGCGGCGCTCGCCCAAAGGCAAAGCACCGCCGCGGGATGCAGCTTCACGCAATTACACCGATATTACACGGCGCAACACCACTCAGGCGAGCCGATCGAGAATCGACTTCGCCTGTGCTTTCTGCGCGTCGTTGCCGTCATGGGCGACTTCATCAAGCAGTTCGCGGGCACCTTCGGCGTCTCCCATTTCTTCGTAGGCGCGCGCCAGCTCCAGTTTAGTGTCCACTTCTTCGTCCGGTGCTGAATCGGGCATCTCATTCGGCAGACTACGGCTGTCGGTCAGAGAGGTCACGACGCTCTTGCTCAGGGAATCCATCATGTCGTCTTCACTGCCCGTACCCTTTGCAGCGTCTTTCTTGTCCGCCACCGAAACCGCGGGCTCTTCGAACGACGGCAGATCGGCAAGCGCTGCGCTGTCCGGCTCGGACGGCGCAGCGTCGTCCCCGTCGACATCATCAAGCTCGAGGCTGATATCCGACAGATCGAGCGAGGTGTCGAGCATGCCACCACCTGCACTGTCATCATCTTCGCCATCCTCGTCGAGTTCGAGGTCGAAATCGAGCAGGCTGCTATCGAAGTTGGTCTTTTCGAGATCGATCACGGCGGCATCGTCACTCTTCTTCGTGGCATCGTCCGGCGTTGCGTCACTGAGCACCGACGCGAAGTCGATGCCGCTGCTCTCGCCAGCTTCCGTGCTCGACAGATCGATCTCGTCGATTCTTTCGACGTGCGTTTCAGCCAGTGAATCTTCATTCACCGAATTGACGCGCGTTTCGGCCATGCTCTTGCCGGTCGTGTCCGACAGATCGAGATCGAACTCGAGCGCCGAATCAGTGGCGTCGAAGCCCTCAGCATCGACCTGCGCGACGGCCTTCTTCGCTGCCTCGCTGGCGCTGTCAGCCTTCGCCCCATCGGCTTCATCGAGATCGAAATCGAGATCAGCTGCGTTGATGGCCGGCGTTGCCGCGTCAGCGGCTTTTTTCGGCGCCTCTTTGCCGACGTCGGCATCGTGCTCGGAATTGGTGTATTCGTTCAGCTCACCGGGAATTGCCCACGTGTCTTTGAGTTGCGACGGCGAAGGCGTATCGGCGTCAGGCACGGCGCCGGAGAAATCGAGCGGCTCATCGAAGGCTGCAGCCTTCGAATCCGTCGCCGGGGCTTCGGACGCGGCAGCAGTCGGCGCAGCATCGACACCCGCCGGGCTGGGCGCATCCGCGACGGGTTTCTGCTCCGGTTTCTTCTCGTCCTTGCTCACAGCAACACCCGCCGCCGCTGCGGCGCCGGCGGCGAGCGCGGCCGTGGCGAGCTTCGCACCCGCATCGCTGCCAGGCGCCTTGAAGCCGCCTTTTTCATCTGTCGCCGCGGGCTTGACGTCGGCCGCGGGCTTGATATCGACCGGCTCGGCCGCGGCGCTGTCGGGCGTCGCCGGGGTTTCGGCAGCCACGGGTTTCTTCAGGAACAGCGGATTGTCCGGATCGAGCTTGCGGCCCATCTCAACCGCCTTGTCCCAATCTTCGCCCTGGCCACCACTGACCGAATACAGTTCGGTCGCCGTTGTCTCGAACTGCTGAAGGTTCTTGCGCTGCGCATAGATTTCGAGCAGCTTGAGGTGGATCGCGGTACGCGCGGGATCGGCCTTGGTCGCATCAAGCAAGATTTCCTCGGCCTGCGCATCGCGACCATAGGCCATGTAGACATCCGCCTCGGCGACCGGATCGACGCCTTCGTCGGCATCAATCGCGGACAGGCCGGACTGGCTGAAATCGGTCTGGATCAGGCTGCTGTTACCGGTATCAACGCTTTGCCCGCCAGTCGCCCCAAATACCGAATTCTGTTCAGACGGCATTTCCGAGGCCGCTGCGGTGTCGTCAAGCGCGCCGTTCCGATTCTTGCGACTGCGATAGAGCCCGTAGCCGAGCAGCAGCACCAGCGCCGCACCGCCGCCATACAGCGCGTTGGGGTTGCTGGCCAGCTCTTCAAGAAAGCCCGGTTGCGGTTCCGGCGTCGGCGGTGCGGTCGCGGCCACGGGCGGCGTTGGCGCCGCGCCGGCTTCCTCCGTCGGTGCTTCCGCTACCGGCGGCGCGGACGCTCCCACCGCCTCTTCCGTTTCGGCAGTGTCGCCTTCGCCTGTTCCGATGAGGTCCTTCAATTCCTTGTCGAGCGCATCCTGTTCAGCTGCGGAAGCCGCCGGTGCCGCGTCGGATTCGGTCGCTGCCGGCGTCGGCGCGGCCATATCGGCCGGTTTTTCCCCAGCATCAGGGGCCGCCTCGGCCGTGGACGCCGTTTCCGGCGGCACCACATTGGCCGGCGCGGGTGCGCCCGGCGTAGCCGGTGCCGTGGGCGAGGCCTGCTGCTGCAATGCGGCGAGATTTTCGCTCTTCATCTCGACGAGTTGCTGCAATTCGGTAATGTTCTTTTCCAGCAGGGCAAGCCGTTCGTTGGCTTCCTGGAGCGCCTTGTCGCGGGCCACCAGATCTTCTTCGAGGGCCTGCAAACGGTTCGACGCTGCCGCCGCGCCGCCGTCTGTGGCAGCCGGCGTTTCTGCACTGTCGGTGCGTGAAATCCTGACCTGGTCCGTGCTCGTCTCAGCAGGCTGCGCGGCTTCTTCCACGAGCGGTGTGATGCGGCCGCTGCTACGCTGCTCGGTGTCGGCCGCCTGCTCTGCCGCAGTCTGCGCAACCCGCGTGGCGACGCGGCGACGGTAGGCCGCAAAATCGGCGGCGTGCGCCACGACTTGCTCTCGTGCCTCGCTACGCGGAACGTCTCCCACTTGTTGCGCGCCGGGCACATTCAGAATCACGCCGGCCTTCAGCCGGTTGATATTGTCGTCGATGAAGGCTTCGCGGTTTTCGCGATACAGCGCAATCAGCATCTGATCCATGCTGACGCTGGCCGGTTTGTATTGCCCCGCGATTTTGTTCAAGGTATCGCCACGGCGAACACGGTACGTCGAATCACTCGATGACTCGCCCGCGGACTCGCTCGCGGATTGCGCAGGCGCCTGAGCACTAATCGGCCGCGCCGCCGCGGCGCGCGGTTCCCTCACCGGCGCCGACGTGACCCCCGTCGAGGCGGCGGACGCCGGCATCCCCGGTGGATCGAGCAGGAAAGTGTATTCGCGCAACAACCGGCCCGAGGCCCAGTTCAATTCAACCAGTACATCGAGAAACGGGTCATTGACCGCTTGTGCGCTGGTGAGCTGAACCACCGCTCGCTTGCCGCGACGCGCAACTGTCATATTGACGTTGCCGAGCACTGGCGAAAACGCGATGTTGGCTTCCTTGAATGCCGAAGCCGGCGCGACACCCGCTGTCATCGAAGCGAGTTCGTCCGCCGTGGCGGTCAATTCGATTTCTGCACGCAGCGGTTGCCCAAGTGCGCTGAGAACTGAAATGCGGCCCAGGCCGGCAGCGTTCGCACCGAGCGGCAGCGCAGCAAGGGTCGCCGCAATCAACGTGGCGCGAAAAGTTGTCTTTCTGAAGGTATTCAAAACCGCTTCCTCATGCTGGAGCCATCCGGGTGTTGCGAAAATAGCATCACGAATACCGTGCATCAAGCCAGTATTCGCTTCAAATAGTGCCCGCAATACCCTAAAACGAAAAGATATTTTAAGTCCGCCGACGTCCGCCCATGCAACCAGATCGACGAAAGCGTCGTCGGGCGGACGGTGAATTTTGGCCTGCCACGCCGGCGCACCGGGCGCCGGCGAAGGGCCGTTTTACTGTTCGAGCAGGATGCGCAATGTACGGCGCAAGGGCTCGGCAGCGCCCCACAACAACTGGTCACCCACCGTAAACGCCGACAGGTACTCCGCGCCCATCGCCATCTTGCGCAAGCGACCCACCGGCACCGACAAGGTGCCCGTCACCGCCGCTGGCGTCAGCCCCTGCATTGACGCTTCGCGCTCGTTGGGTACAACTTTAACTGACCCATTCGCTTTGGCCAGCATGTCATTGATTTCGTCAAGCGGGACGTCTTTCTTTAGCTTGATTGTCAATGCCTGGGCGTGACAGCGCATCGCACCGATGCGAACGCACACCCCCTCTATGACGATCGGGTTGTGTGCGCGGCCCAGGATCTTGTTGGTTTCGGCCTGCGCTTTCCATTCCTCGCGGCTCTGCCCGTTTCCAAGATCGGAGTCGATCCACGGGATCAAGGAACCGGCCAACGGGACGCCGAAATGTTCAACCGGGAAGCTTGCGTGGCGCATGGTCGCGGCGACCGTGCGATCGATGTCGAGAATCGCGGAGGCGGGGTCCGCCAGCGCATCCGCAACTGGTGCCTTGAGCGTGCCCATCTGCGAGATCAGCTCGCGCATGTGCTGCGCGCCCCCGCCGGAGGCAGCCTGATAGGTCATCGCGGTCGCCCATTCGATGAGATCGTTCTGAAACAGGCCGCCGAGCGCCATCAGCATCAAACTGACCGTGCAGTTGCCGCCGATGTAGTCCTTGACGCCGCGCGTGAGGCCGTCACGAATCACATTCATGTTCACCGGATCGAGCACGATGATCGATGAATCTTCCATGCGCAATGCCGAGGCGGCGTCGATCCAGTAGCCCTGCCAGCCGGCCGCGCGCAGTTTCGGATACACCGCCTTGGTGTAGTCGCCGCCCTGGCAGGTCAGAATCACATCCATCGACTTGAGGGCGTCGATGTCGTTCGCGTCCTGCAGCGCCGGGACGTCCTTGCCGATTTTCGGTCCGGCACCGCCGGCGTTGGAGGTGCTGAAAAACACCGGATCGATATGCGCGAAATCGTCTTCTTCGCGCATGCGCTGCATCAACACCGACCCGACCATGCCGCGCCAGCCCACCAGACCTACTCTTTTCGTTGCCATGTCCGATTTCCTGATAATCGTGTTTGGACTCAAAGCGCCGCGATGACCGCGTCGCCCATTTGTGTCGTGCCGACCCTGCGCGTGCCGGGCGCATAAATGTCGCCCGTGCGGAAGCCGTCCGCCAATACCGATTTGACCGCCGCCTCGATGCGTCGTGCTGCGGCTTCCTGATTGAAGGTATAGCGCAGCATCATTGCCACCGAGAGGATGGTGGCCAGCGGATTGGCCAGATCCTTGCCCGCAATGTCCGGCGCCGAGCCATGACTGGGCTCGTACATGCCCTTGTTGTTGGCGTCGAGCGAAGCCGAAGGCAACATGCCG
>CBDTZF010000023.1:0-14269 GCA_965364825.1 uncultured Rhodocyclaceae bacterium
AATCGGCGCGCATAGAATTCGCGCCAGCCAAGCAGATACGCCATGGGTTCGCCCGCCGCTCGACGGGCAAGCAGCTTGCGAAACTTCGACAAATCGGTCGACAACAACGCCACTTCCGGATGCGCAACCAGATAGTTCGCCGCATGCCCGGTAGCCAACTGCAGCAACAGCCGCGCCTCGCTCCGTGCAAGCTTTCCGCGAGCCAGTTCAAGGGCGCCACCGAGCGTTTCCAGTTCAGCCGCCATCACCCGTCAAAGCGGCAAGTTGCTCGGTGTGCTGCTCGGCGCGCAAGGCATCGACGAGTTCGCCGAGACTTCCGCCGAGTACGCTGTCGAGCTTGTAGAGCGTCAGATTGATGCGGTGATCGGTGACCCGGCCCTGCGGAAAGTTGTAGGTACGAATGCGCCCGGAGCGATCACCGCTGCCGACGAGCGACTTGCGTGTCGCGGCCTCCGTCTCGCGTTGCTCTCGCTGGGCGACATCCTTGATGCGCGCCGCGAGCACGGACATCGCCTGCGCCTTGTTGCGATGCTGTGAGCGATCGTCCTGGCACTCGACGACGATACCTGTCGGCAGATGCGTGATACGTACGGCCGAATCGGTCTTGTTGATATGCTGGCCGCCTGCGCCGCTGGCGCGATAGGTGTCGATACGCAGGTCGGCGGGGTTGATGCCGATTTCTTCTTGCGGGTCGGCTTCGGGCAGCACGGCCACGGTACATGCCGAGGTATGAATCCGCCCCTGCGTTTCAGTCACCGGAACACGCTGCACGCGGTGACCGCCCGACTCGAATTTCAGCCGACCGTAGGCGCCGTTGCCGACGATCCGCACCACCGCCTCCTTTACGCCGCCCAGTTCCGATTCGGACAAGGACACGGTTTCGCTCTTCCAGCGCTGCGTTTCCGCGTAACGCAGATACATGCGCAGCAAGTCGGCGGCGAACAATGCGGCCTCGTCGCCACCCGTGCCGGCACGCACTTCGAGAAAGAGATTGCGCGCATCATCAGGGTCTTTGGGGAGCAATCCGGTCTGCAGATCGGATTCGAGCGTAGCAATCTGCTCGACGCCCGCGTCCAGCTCCTCGCGCGCGAGTTCCGCCATTTCCGGGTCATCGAGCATCTCGCGCGCGCTCGTCAAGTCCGCCTCGACCTGGCGATAGGTCTCGTAGATTTCCACCATCGGCGCCAGTTCAGCACGCTCCTGACCAAGGCGGCGTAAGGCATCGCCGTCGAGCGAAGCGGCATCGTCGGCAAGCTGATGATCGAGTTCGGCCAGGCGACCGACAAGCTGATCAAGTTTTTCGCGGATACTGGCTTTCATGGTGTCTCGTGGCCGGGCACATCGCTCGCGCGGCGCCGTGCAGGTTAGCGCGTGTCGTCGCGGTGCAATTTGAAAACCTCGCTGACCACACGAGCTGCATCGGCCACGGCATCGCCTTCGGCGTCATGCAGATAGCGCGAGGGCGCATGCAGGAATTTATTGGCCAGTCCGTGACTCAGCGCTTCGAGCACTTTCTCAGGGTTTTCGCCCTTGGCCAGGCGCTTGCATGCCCGCAGCAACTCCTGCTCGCGCAGTCGCTCGGTTTCATTGCGCAGCGCCCGAATCACGGGCACCGCGCCACGTCCCTCCAGCCACTGGAAGAAGCCCTGCACGCGGTTTTCAATGATCGACTCGGCCTCGACCACCGCCGTTTGACGCGATTCGCGGCCTGAATCAACGACCTGTGCAAGGTCGTCCACCGTATACAAGAAGACGTCGTCGAGCGCTTCCACCTCGCGCTCGATATCGCGCGGCACCGCCAGATCGACCATCACCATGGGACGATGGCGGCGCGCCTTGAGCGCGCGTTCCACCATGCCCAGGCCGAGAATCGGCAGGCGGCTTGCGGTACAGGAGATCACCACGTCGTAACGATGCAACAGGTCGCCAACCAGCTCCAGGCCGAGCGTATCGCCCCCGAAACGCCCGGCCAGCGCCTCGGCACGTGCAGCTGTGCGGTTGGCAATGGTGAGCTGCCTTGGCCCGGTGCCGGCGAAGTGCGCAGCGCACAATTCAATCATCTCGCCTGCCCCGATAAGCAGCACGCGCTGCTCGGACAGGCGCTCGAAAATGCGGTCGGCAAGATGCACCGCGGCGGCCGCCATCGAAACCACGTTGGCGCCGATCGTCGTCGTCGAGCGCACCTCTTTTGCGACCGAAAATGTGCGCTCGAACATTTTGTGCAACGTCGTGCCGAGCGTACCTGCCGCTTCGGCATGACGCATCGCTTCTTTCACCTGGCCAAGTATCTGCGGCTCGCCAAGCACCATCGAGTCGAGCCCGCTGGCAACGCGAAATACGTGCCGCACCGCGTCGCGGTCAGGAAAGGTATAAAGATACGGTGAGACATCCGCAAGCGGTAGATCGTGATACTGCGCCAGCCAGTCTGCCGCCTGTTGCGGCTCCTGCGTCGAAAAGTACACCTCGGTGCGATTGCAGGTCGACAGAATCGCCGCCTCCTGAATGTGCCGCGTGGTGAGATCGTGCAGCGCAGAAAGCAGACGCTCAGGCCCGAACGCGACCCGCTCGCGAATTGCGAGCGGTGCGGTGTGGTGATTCAGGCCGAGAGCAAACAGTGACATGAAGCGCATGGGCAAGCAGGGTAACAGTGGATTATATCACCCGGACTAACACCCAAAGCTTGCTCGACATCAGGCGCGAGTGCCGTCTGCGGCATTCGATCAAACGCGTGAGCAAGGGCTTCGGCGCGAAGAAAAAAAGAAAACGCCGATCTGAGCAGATCGGCGTTTTCGAGGTTTCTGGTGGCCAGTCTCGGAATCGAACCAAGGACACGCGGATTTTCAATCCGCTGCTCTACCAACTGAGCTAACTGGCCGAAAGAGCGCGCATTATAGCCCAATCCGGGAGCGCGTCAAATGACGCATCATGCCGAATCGCATGCCCGGCGGCGGCCTTGCGCGAACCGCGCTCGCCATGTCATCGTCGGAGTCACGCTTTGCCGAAACCACAGTACATCAGCATTTTCCATGGGCCGGCCCGCCCACTCGCGAGGTTCTCGAGACACGCATGCATGTGCTACTGATTGAAGATGACCCGGAGCTTTCGGGCGGTATTGCCGAGTTCCTGCGCGGCCAGGGCGACCAGGTCACGATCGAAGCGGATGGCAAAACCGCGGATCAACGCCTGCAGAACGAGAGCTTTGACTTCGCGCTTGTCGATGTCGGCTTGCCCGGCCTCAATGGTTACGAGGTGGTGCGCCGAATCCGGCAGCGCCGTCAGCGCCTGCCGGTCATCGTCATCACCGCCCGCGACGCACTTGACGATCGCATTTACGGGCTTGATCTGGGCGCCGATGACTACCTCAACAAGCCGTTCGAGTTGGCCGAGTTGAGTGCGCGGATGCGTGCGGTGCTGCGGCGTGGAGGGTTTGCCGATACGCCCGTCATCAACTTCGGCGCGTTGTCCCTGGATGTCGAAGGACGGCTGGCCCAACTGAGCGGCAAGCCGCTGACGCTGACCATGCGCGAGTGGACCATTCTGGAAGCACTCGCGCGCGGCGACGGCCGCACAGTACCGCGCGAGCGTCTGATGGGCGACGGCAGTGTCAATGCGCTGGAAGTGTATGTATCCCGCCTGCGACCGCGGCTGAAGGCGGGCGGCGTGATCATTCGCACCGTGCGCGGATTCGGCTACCGGCTGGAACTGGCGATCGATCCGACAGGCGATGCCGTCTAGTCTTCGCTACAAACTGCTCCGCTCACTGGGCGCACCGGCGCTCATGGTGGTGCTGGCCGCCGGTGCGGTGACGTATTCAACGGCGCAATGGGTGAGCGAATGGGCGTTCGACGAAAGCCTGCTGAATCGCGCACACGGTCTGTTGATTCACCTCGACGCCGACCGCACTGATCCGCTGACGCCGATTTCCGCACAAACCGACCGCCTGTTGCGGATCGACCGCTGGGACAAAATCTACTTTCGCGTGGTTGGCGCGAACGGCGAGCATCTGAATGGGGACGCCGGTTTACCACTCGATGAATCGCTGACTGACACGGCACCGCCGACGGCAACAAACCCTCGCGCCCGTGCAGCAGCGTCGACATCTCTCCCGCTGACACCGCCGGAAGCGGTTTTCTATGAGGCCGACTACCGCGGCGAGCGCGTACGCGTGGTGCGGCTTCCGCATCGGGACGCATCGCGCCACATCGATATCCTGGTAGCCGAAACCATGCACAAACGCCGCGAGGCGGTACGGCGCCTGCTGACCGGTTTTGGCGCGGCAGCCGCGCTGCTTGTTGTCACCGCGACGCTGGCTGTGCGTTTCGGTATCCCCTACGGGCTGGCCCCGCTGCGACGCCTCGAAGCACGAATCAAGGCACGTTCAGGCGCGGATTTGACGCCAGTCGATTCGACCCATGTCCCAATGGAAATCGCCGAACTGGTACGTGCGCTCAACCTGCTCTTCGGACGACTGCGAGAAGCACAGGACGCGCAGCGACGTTTTTTGCAGGATGCCGCGCATCAGTTGCGCACGCCGCTGGCCGGTCTGCAGATTCAGATCGAACTGCTGCAACAGCATGACGCGGGCGCCAACCGCGAGGCCATCGAATCATTGCTCCGCTCGGTTGGCCGCGTCACCCGGCTGACCAATCAGTTACTCGTGCTCGCTCGCGCCGAGGCGGGAACGCGGCAGATGGACAGCGCATCGGCAGTCGAGCTCGCGCCGCTGATCGACGACGCACTTGAAGACTGGCTGCGCATTGCCGATGCCCGCCGGATCGATCTGGGCGTTGAACGCGACATCGTTTCGATCCCGGGCGATCCCACGCTGCTGCGCGCGCTCATCGATAACCTGGTGGACAACGCGCTCAAGTACACGCCGCCGGGTGGCCAGGTCAATCTGCGCTGCACGATGGTAGATGGCGAGGTCGAAATCGAAGTCAGCGATACCGGGCCGGGCATTTCCGACGAGGCGCGCAAGCGAGTGTTTACACGTTTCTATCGCGCGCCAGGGGCTGCCGCCATGGGCAGCGGGCTGGGGCTGCCGATTGCACGCGAAATCGCCAAAGCGCACCACGGCAGCATCGAGATCGGCAGCGGCCGCAATGGTCACGGCACCTGCTTACGCGTGCGCCTTCCCGCGCTGAAATAACAAGGCCTGCGCGGTTCGCGCGCAGGCCTTGTGAACTGATTTGGCCCGCCACTTTGCGCCCGACCACGGCGCAATGAGGCGGGTTGCCCGATCAGTGAGCTGACGCGCCCGAGGCGCCGATACCCGTTTCCGAACGCACTGACTGCGCTGGGAAACCGGCACGATCCTTACGCGCACGCTCGCTGTTGTCGAGAATCGAAAACAGCCAGATGCCGAGGAAGCCCGCTGTCATGGAAAACAGTGCCGGAGAGGTGTAGGGGAATGGCGCCGAACCGGCCGGATAACCCAGCGTCGCTTCCCACACCGACGGTGACAACACAGTCAGCGCGACGGCCGTGATCAAACCGAGGAAACCACCGATAGTCGCACCACGCGTGGTGCAGTCCTTCCACAACACCGACATGAACAACACCGGGAAGTTGGCCGATGCCGCGATAGCGAAGGCCAACGACACCATGAAGGCGATGTTCTGCTTCTCGAAGGCAATGCCGAGCACGATGGCTACCGCGCCGAGCACCAGCGTGGTGATCCGCGAGACACGCAATTCGTCTTCGCTGGAGGCCTCACCCTTCTTGAACACAGTCGAGTAAAGATCGTGCGACACCGCCGAGGCGCCCGACAAGGTCAGCCCGGCCACCACCGCGAGAATGGTGGCGAAGGCGACTGCGGACATGAAGCCGAGGAAGACGTTGCCACCGACCGCATTGGCCAGATGGATAGCCGCCATGTTGCCACCGCCGATCAGCCCGCCCGCCGCATCGAGAAAGTTCGGGTTGGTCGATACCAGCACGATCGCGCCGAAGCCGATGATGAAGGTAAGGCAGTAAAAGTAGCCGATCCAGGTGGTCGCCCACAGCACCGATGTACGTGCCTGTTTGGCATCCGGCACGGTAAAGAAGCGCATCAGGATGTGCGGCAGACCAGCGGTGCCGAACATCAGCGCCATACCGAACGAGATCGCTGATATCGGATCCTTGATGAAGTTGCCCGGCCCCATGATGGCCTGACCGATTGCCGCCGCCTGTCCGGATATACCGCCCTTGGAAAGCGCCGCCGCCGCCTTGACTTCGACCGACGCGGCGAAGAGCTGTTCGAACGAGAAACCGTAAGCGGACATCACCATGAAGGCCATGAAAGAGGCACCGACGAGCAGTAGGCCGGCCTTGATGATCTGCACCCACGTCGTCGCGGTCATGCCGCCAAACAGCACATACACCATCATCAGCGCGCCGACGATGACCACCGCCATCCAGTATTCGAGGCCGAACAGCAATTTGATGAGCTGGCCCGCACCGACCATCTGGGCGATCAGATAGAAGGCCACCACCACCAGCGTGCCGGAGGCTGCAAACGCGCGGATCGGCCCTTGCTTGAAGCGGTATGCGGCCACGTCGGCAAAGGTGAACTTACCGAGGTTGCGCAGCTTTTCCGCCATCAGGAACATGATGATCGGCCAACCGACGAGGAAGCCGATCGAATAGATCAGGCCATCATAGCCGTTCATCATCACGGCTGCGGAAATGCCGAGAAATGACGCCGCCGACATGTAATCCCCGGCGATCGCCAGACCGTTCTGGAAACCGGTGATACCACCGCCTGCGGTGTAGAAATCCGCGGCCGATTTGGTCTTCGAAGCTGCCCATTTGGTGATGAACAGCGTCCCCACGACAAAAACCGCAAACATCGCGATCGCCGTCCAGTTGGTGGGCTGTTTCTCCAGTTGGCCGAGGTCCTCGGCGCCAAAGGCGAGCGCCGACAACATGACGAGGCAGAGACCCGCATTCACACGCATGAATTGATTCATTTACGGCTCTCCTCGATGATTTCCTCAGTCAGGGTGTCGAACTCGGTGTTGGCGCGCCGAACGTAGAAACCGGTAATGAGGATGGTGAAGACGATCACCCCGAAACCCACCGGAATGCCGACCGTCATCACACCGTCGCCGAGGCGCTGGGAGAACACTTCCTTGTCGAAGGCAATGATGCCGATATAACCGTAGTAGACGATCATCATGATCGCCGTAAGAAGCCATCCGAACCTCGAGCGCGTTTTGATCAGGCGCTGATACTTCGGATTGGCGACGATTTTTGTCACCAGGTCTTGTTGCATCGTTTCCCCCTCAAGGTCAGATCACGGGACCCCTGCGGCCCGGCGCAATGACGATAGTCTTCGTGGCTTACGAGCGACTTACGCCAAGCCCGTTATTTTCTTTAATTACAAAGGCTTAAAGAATTCTTGCGGAAGACTTAACGCGGACGCCTGACGCAGCGGATCGAGGCCGCGCAGCGGCCCTACGCTATCGGATCCTTGCGCTCCAATGCCACCCGTTTGCGCAGGTTGCTGCGTGGAAACGCCACCTTGACGATGGTGCCCTGCCCTGAGACCGGCGTATCCACAGACACGTCGGCGCGGTGCAGTTCGGCAATCTCGCGCACGATCGCCAGCCCGAGTCCGGAACCGTCCTCACCGCTACCGAGCACGCGGTAAAAACGCTCGAACACCCGCGCGCGATCTTCTTCGGCAATCCCGATGCCGGAATCCTCCACTTCGAGCACCGCAAACCGGCCCGCGCTCGTACGCGCGGTGACACTGCCGCCGGCGGGTGTGTATTTGATTGCGTTGTCGACCAGGTTGATGATCATCTCGCGCAACATCACCGGGTTGCCATCCACCAGCAACGGCCATCCCGTCTCCTCTACGCCCAGATCGATGTTTCGCGCCTGTGCCCGCGGGAAGAGGTCGCGCGCCGCTTCGCGCACCAGCGATTCGAGATTGACCTGCTCAACCGTGTAGATCGTTTCGGAACTCGATTCGGCACGCGCGAGAATCAGCAACTGATTGATCAAATGGCTCGCGCGTTCCGCACTTGACCCAATACGCAACAACGCCTCGCGCTGCAGCGCCGGATCGGTTTCTTCCAGCGCCAATTCGGTCTGCATGCGCAAGCCGGTGAGCGGCGTGCGCATCTGGTGCGCGGCATCGGCAATGAAGCGCTGCTGGCCGTGCAGGTTCTCCTCCAGCCGAACCATCATTTCATTGAACGCCACAATCAGCGGTCGCACCTCTTCGGGCACGCCGGAGATCGAAATCGGCGACAGATCGGTGGGCCGGCGTTGGCGAATGACGCCTTGCAAGCGATTGAGCGGCGCAATCCCGCGCGACAACCCCACCCAAACCAGCACCACCGCGATCGGAATGATCGCGAATTGCGGTAGCAGCACGCCGGTGACCACCTCCGACGCCAGCGCCGAGCGTTTATTGCGCGTTTCCGCCACCTGCACCAAGACCAGCGGACTGCCAGGCTCGGGCACCGCGCGCAGAAACTGATAGGCCACGCGCACGTCCTCACCGTGGATCATGGCGTCGCGATAGAGGACTTCGTCAGCGAGCAAGCGCACTGGCGGCATGGCGGACGGGATTTCCGTGTCACCGGCGATGATTTCGCCTTGATAGCCAGCAACCTGGTAGTACACCGTGTCGTCCGGGTCGGCACGAAACAACGTACGCGGCGGCGCCGGAAAATCAATCCGCACGCTGGCCGCGTCGATCTCCACAAGCCGCGCCAGCGTGCGCACGCTCTCCGCCATGGCGCGATCGTAGGGGTCGTTGGCAATATTGTTGGCCACGTTGTGCGTGACGATGATGGAAATCGGCCACAGAAACAGCAAGGGCGCCAGCATCCAGTCGAGGATTTCGCCGAACAGAGAATTGAACTGACCCTCGCCACGCCCATTCTTGTCGCGCCGCGCGCGGCGGCCGCCCTTAGGGCGCCGCGGTAACTTCATGAACCGGATCCTCCAGCATCGCGCGCCACGCCAAAACGCGCCTGCACCTCAGCCCCCGGCGTCCGGCTTTTCCAGGCAGTAGCCCAAGCCGCGCACGGTGACGATACGCAAACCGCTGGATTCGAGTTTCTTGCGCAGGCGATGGACGTAAACCTCGATGGCGTTGTTCGACACTTCTTCGCCCCAGCCACACAAATGGTCAACCAGTTGATCCTTGCTCACCAGCCGCCCGGCACGCAGGATGAAGATTTCCAGCAAACCGGTCTCGCGCGCGGAGAATTCCACCACCTGATCGTTCACCTTGACGACGTGGTCGGCCTGATCGTAGTTCAGATGGCCAAGTTCGATACATCGCGGTTGGCCAGTGCCACGGCGCGTGAGCGCCCGCACCCGCGCTTCGAGTTCAGGCAGTGCAAAGGGTTTGGTGAGGTAGTCATCCGCGCCGGCATCCAGCCCGCGCACACGATCGTCGACCCCGTCCTGCGCGGTGAGAATCAGCACCGGCATCGCCGATTTTCGCGCCCGCAAGCGCTTGAGCACTTCAATGCCGTTGAGTTTCGGCAGACCCAGATCGAGAATCACCAGATCGAAGGTCTGAACCACCAACGCGGCATCCGCCTCGCCGCCATTCGCCACATGATCAATCGCGTAACCCGCGCGCTTGAGCGCCCTCATCAGCCCGTCAGCGATCACCGGATCGTCTTCTGCCAGCAGTATTCTCATGTGACCTGAGTGTAAGTTTAACGTAAGCGCTGGCCGCTATCTTGACCCCGCTGTTCTCCTTTTTCTCGGTCCAGGGAAGCGTCGAATCGTCCAGATTCAAAGCTCCGGGGAGTTTTCGACATCGCGTCGAACGCTCCCCACCGATTTTTTCCGCTCGATTATTGCACGCTTCGCCGCGACTGGCGCACGCCTGTGCCGCCCGCACGGCCGACAGGGGACACCAAGGCGGCGTTTTGCGCACGAAAAAAAAGCCCCGCCGAAGCGAGGCTTTTTCCTTTTGGCAGATACGCCGGCAATTACATGCCCATGCCGCCCATACCACCCATACCGCCCATGCCACCCATGTCCGGCATACCGCCGCCGGACCTGTCTTCCGGCGCTTCAGCAATCATGCAGTCGGTCGTCAGCATCAGACCGGCGACGGAGGCCGCGTTCTGCAACGCGGTGCGCGCCACCTTGGTCGGGTCGAGCACACCCATTTCGACCAGATCACCGTACTCGCCGGTTGCCGCGTTGTAGCCGAAATTACCCGAGCCTTCGCTGATCTTGTTCACCACCACCGAGGCTTCGTCACCGGCATTGGTGACGATCTGGCGCAGCGGTTCTTCGAGTGCGCGAAGCACGATTTTCACGCCGGCGTCCTGATCGGCATTGTCGCCCTTCAGATCGCCAAGCTTGGTGCGCGCGCGCAGGAAGGCCACACCACCACCCACTACGATGCCCTCTTCGACGGCAGCGCGGGTCGCGTGCAATGCATCTTCCACGCGCGCCTTCTTCTCTTTCATTTCGATTTCGGTGGCCGCACCGACCTTGATTAGCGCAACACCGCCCGCCAGTTTGGCGACACGCTCCTGCAGCTTTTCACGGTCGTAGTCCGAGGTGGCTTCGTCAGCCTGAACACGAATCTGCTTGACACGCGCTTCGATGCTTTCCGTATTGCCGGCGCCGTCGATGATGATCGTGTTTTCCTTACCGATCTCGATGCGCTTGGCCTGACCGAGCTGTTCCAGCGTGGCTTTTTCCAGGCTCAGGCCGACTTCCTCGGCGATCACCTGACCGCCGGTCAGCACTGCGATATCTTCAAGCATGGCCTTGCGGCGGTCGCCGAAACCCGGCGCCTTGACGGCGCAGGTCTTGAGGATGCCGCGCATGTTGTTAACCACCAGCGTGGCTAGCGCCTCGCCTTCCACGTCTTCCGCGACAATCAGCAGCGGACGGCTGGACTTGGCGACTTGCTCGAGTACCGGCAGCAAATCGCGGATGTTGGAGATTTTCTTGTCGAACAGCAGGACGTAGGGATCTTCCAGTGTGGCCGACTGTTTTTCCGGATCGCTGATGAAGTACGGCGACAGATAGCCGCGATCGAACTGCATGCCTTCGACGACTTCGAGTTCGTTTTCCAGCGATTTTCCGTCTTCGACGGTAATCACGCCTTCCTTGCCGACCTTGTCCATCGCGTTGGCGATGATTTCGCCGATATCGGCGTCGGCGTTGGCGGAAATGGAACCGACCTGCGCAATTTCCTTACTCGTCGAGCACGGCTTGGACAGTTTCTTCAACTCGTCGATGGTGGAGATCACGGCCTTGTCGATACCGCGCTTCAGGTCCATCGGGTTCATGCCGGCGGCGACGTATTTCATGCCTTCGCGCACGATCGCCTGAGCCAGCACGGTGGCGGTGGTGGTGCCGTCACCGGCGACGTCGGATGTCTTGGAAGCAACTTCCTTGACCAACTGCGCACCCATGTTCTCGAACTTGTCCTTGAGTTCGATTTCCTTGGCCACCGAGACACCGTCCTTGGTCACGGTCGGGGCACCGAACGAGCGCTCCAGCACCACGTTACGACCCTTGGGGCCCAGCGTCACCTTGACCGCATCGGCCAGCACATTGACACCTTCAACCATACGGTTGCGGGCGGAAATACCAAATTTAACTTCCTTGGCAGGCATGTATTACTCCTTGCTGAATTCTGGAAATACTTAAAAGTGTGCTCGAACGGCCTCAGCCTTCGACCACACCCATGATGTCTTCTTCACGCATGACGAGCAGTTCGTCGCCATCGACCTTCACCGACTGACCGGCATACTTGCCGAACAGCACGCGATCGCCCGCCTTGACGGCCATCGGGCGCACTTCGCCGTTGTCCTGAATCTTGCCGTTGCCCACAGCGACGACTTCGCCCTGGTCAGGCTTCTCACCTGCGGAATCGGGGATCACGATGCCACCGGCAGAGGTGCGCTCGGCTTCAACACGCTTGACGATCACACGGTCATGCAAAGGACGGATTTTCATGGAGTGTTCTCCTTGATACACATTCGACAATGAGCGGCCCACGGCCGCGATTAGGGAAAAACAAAACCGGCCCGCGCTGCAACCGGTTGTTAGCACTCCCTGCCAACGAGTGCTAATAATAGGGACGGCCTTTTTCGATTTCAAGCGCGTGCAAGAAATATATTTCCGATCGACGCGTGACGCGTGGCATTCGCGTGAGTCCGACGCAGCGGATCCAGCGTGTGCGGGACACCCTCCCGGTGCGGAAACCGGGCGCCGCGCGGGGGTAGTAGACACGTGACGCAATGTCGCTGTCGCCCTAACGATCACAGCGGTTGGCGCCACCACCTCTGACCATGAAAGACGACGCGGGCGCAACATATGCGGAGCAAGTTTTAGCCCGCCACGACGCCTGGCGAGGCCGGATGAATCCGGTCCTACACCGCGTGACCCTACAAGCGCACTTTCACGCAATAGCGCGATGGCGTCGTCACAGAGTCCGAGCGCGCCGTGGACGACGCCGAACACCGCGTGGCGAGACTTTCCGCGCAAGCCAGCCGTTTTACAGTTGACGATCTGTGGCCACGGGAATACAAACTCCTGCGCCGCAGCTCAACGCAACAACTCTCCTGGGCTATACAGCAAGCCGCGTTCAGACAAACTCCTGCGACGCGACTGGCGACAGTTGTCGCCGACCCGACCTTGCGCCCAACCGCCCTCGTAGCCCCAAACGCCGGTGCGCATGTCCATCCAGTAACGGCCGTTGGGCACGCGCAAACAGGACGCGGCATCGAGTTGGCGCAACTCGGCCGTGCCCATCCGCTGACCATTAACGACGACAAGGCGCCCTTGCGCATCCGCGACCACGGGCGCGCAAAGCAATAACGCAACGATCAAACGAATAACCACCGGCTTCATGGGGCCTCCGCTGCCACAATGGGCAATGCTTCGACGCTTTCACCTTAGATCACGCTGCGTACGTCTGCCACCGCCATCCGCCGAGGCCCGGCCGAACGCAGCGCGCCGCTTCCGTATAATCACCCCCTTCCCACGCTCCACCCCGGACACCCTCATGACCCTGCGCACTCCCGAACTGCTCGCCCCCGCCGGCTCCCTGCACATGCTGGAAACCGCCTTTGCCTTTGGCGCTACGGCCATTTATGCCGGGCAACCGCGCTATTCGCTGCGCGTGCGCAATAACGATTTTGGCGATATCGACGTGCTCGCGACAGGCATGGCGCGCGCGCACGCCTTGGGCCATCGCTTCTTTCTCGTGTCGAACATTTTTCCGCACGGCGCCAAGATCAAGACCTACCTCGACGACATGGCACCGGTGATCGCACTCGGACCGGACGCGATGATCATGTCCGATCCGGGGCTGATCCTGATGGTGCGCGAGACCTGGCCCGAGATGGAAATCCACCTCTCGGTGCAGGCCAACACGGTGAATGCCGCGGCGGTGCGCTTCTGGCAGCAGGTCGGCATCAAGCGCGTCATCCTCTCGCGCGAACTGTCGATCGACCAGATCGCCGAAATCCGCCAGGCCTGCCCAGACATGGAACTCGAAGTGTTCGTGCACGGCGCGCTGTGCATTGCTTATTCGGGGCGCTGCCTGTTGTCTGGCTACCTGAATCACCGCGATCCCAACCAGGGCACGTGCACCAACACTTGCCGCTGGGATTTCAATGTCAAACCGGCGAAGGAAGATGCCAGCGGCGACGTGTATGTGATCGAGGAACCTGAAAAGCGCGCCGGCGAGCACATGCCGATCGAGGAAGACGAACACGGCACCTACATCCTCAACTCGAAAGACCTGCGTGCCATCGAGCATGTGCATCGGCTGACCGAGATCGGCATCGATTCGCTGAAAATCGAGGGGCGCACCAAGAGTCCGTATTACGTCGCGCGCACCTGCCAGAGCTACCGCCAGGCGATCGACGCCGCGGTAGCCGGGCGCGCGCTCGATCCCGCGCTGCTCGGTCAACTTGAAGGGCTCGCCAACCGCGGCTACACCGACGGTTTCTACCAGCGCCACACCCCGGCGGCGACGCAGAACTACCTGCGCGGTCATTCCGAATCCGGCCGCAGCCAGTATGTGGGTGATGTCGTCGGCTACGACCCCGAGCGCCAACTGGCCGAAATCAACGTGAAAAACAAGTTCAGCGTCGGCGATCGGCTCGAATTGATCCAGCCCTCAGGTAATTGCGAAGTGGCGATCAAGCACATGGAAAACAGTAAGCGCGAGGTAGTGCAGGTGGCGCCAGGCAGCGGCCATCGGGTATGGCTACCGCTTGGCCAGCAAAGCGTCGGCGCTTTTGTCGCGCGCTTCGTCGCCGGCTGA